>DEJD01000057.1:11535-29384 GCA_002353215.1 Prevotellaceae bacterium UBA2757 | reverse complement strand
CCCAAACTGGACAGCCTATACACTTCAGACAAACTTTTTGGAAGTTCCTACTAATGTATTAACAAAAGTATTAGCAAAAGACACTAAATCCATATCTATTGGTTTTTGGGTGAATGCTACAGTAGGTAATCAGAAAGAATTTTCTAACTATTGGGGACCATTGTTTAATATGTACAACGAAACAAGTTGCGCTGGACACACTTGGCCTCAAGCTCTTGAAGTACGTTATGCCGGTCAGATTCATGGTAATGCAAACGGTACTTGGTATGACAACAACCATAACACAGGTACCAGTGCAGATGGAACCATCACCTACGACGACGATTTCATGAAGTCGATAATGCAATGGTCGGTACAGAATGAAGAAAAGCCTGATTTTGCCGACAACTGGCACTACTTCACTACTGTTTATACTCAGATGGATGGTCCGACCATGAACTACAAACTTTACATAGACGGAGAACTAAAAATAGACTGTAATGAAGCGCTCAGTGGCGATGCCGACATTTGGGCAAAGTTGAATGCTTTGGACCGTTTCTGTATCGGTGGCAACTCTTTCAACTGGGGTGACCCTGACAATGTTTATGCTTACGACGACATTGCTTTCTTTGCCGATGCTATCACAGAGGAGCAGATTCAGTTGCTTATAGACTTAAAGATGGGTAACATGACTGACGAAGTTAAATTAGCTCTTGCTCGAAGTCAGCTTGAAGATATTATGGACGAAGCAAATGACTATTCTGGAGTATTATCAGAAGCTGGTTTGCAGAAATTGGCTGATGCGCTGGGCGACTACGCAATGGAGATTGATCCATCCAGCTATGAAACTGTAGAAGCTGTGAATGCGGAGATTAAAAACATTCAAGACATGATGGAAGCCGATGCTATCGTTCTTGAAGTTTTTAAAGCAGCTGATGAAGCTATTATGAACTACAAAACTTATGCCACTTCAACCAACTATGCCGGTGTTGATAATTTCATCAATGCACTTGATGCAGCAACACTAGCTATTTCTGATGTAGAATCTGTTGAAGCAATCATCACAGCAATGGCAACATTGGAACAGGCTAAAGTTACATATATATTCACTCAGACAGGAGATGTTATCGATGTGACTCGAGTAATCGACAAGCCTTGGTTTGTAAAAGAGGCATATGAGCCAACCGTTACTGGAGATGGTATTGAATTCCCGGCTGAAGCAGTTGCAAATCTGAATATCGGCAAATGGACCATGACAGCATCAGAGGAGCTGAAGGGTGCTACAGACCTGAATCTTTATTTCACAAACGGTCGAACTACAGCAAACCTTTTCCACAGTTCAAACGTTGCTAATGGCGTGCTCGATGTAAAGCAGACCATTACAGATTTGCCTGTAGGTTATTACGAGGTAAGTGCCGACATGTGTTCAACTTCAGCATCTACCAACAACCACATTTATGCAAGTTCAGGTGAGTTTACTCAAGTTTCTTCTGAAGCATTTGGTCTTCCAACTCCATTCAATGAAGCAGGCAAGACTGCTGCACAGCAGGCTTTGGATTGGATATCTCTTACTGCAAACAAGGTTTATGTGGGAGAAGACGGAAAACTCACTATCGGTGCTACATCAACTACTGATGGTACACAATATAAGGGGTGGTTCTGTGTAACTAACTTCCAGCTCAAGTATTATGGTACAGAATACAATTTGGATGAAGATGTTCAGGAAAAGCAGAACGAAATATTAGCACTCATATCTAATTTGAAGTGGAAAGGTGACATAACCAATGCTAATGACGCACTTAATTTAATCATCAATCTTGAAGAAAGTGCTTACACAAAGTTGTCTCTGATGACAGATCTTGAAAGTTCAATCAACGATTGGATTCTGGAGGAGAGTGCATTTGATACACCATCAAAGTTGAAGGCACTTGTAGATGAAGAAGATAATGCAACAGCTAAGGCTATCTACAGCATGGGATATGACTACATGAATGGTGTAATTGCAGGCGATGACATGATGATTGCCCAAATAGAGTCTCTGAATGCTCTTTATGCTCAATATATACAATTGGCTGGAAATACTATTTCAGCTATCGAATGGGGTACTACAGGAGCAAGTGCTGCAGCATCAGCTGTAACAAGCAACCTCACAGGCAAGGAAGGTGACATTGAAGCAGTCAAGGCAGAATCAGAGAAACTGCTTGAAGCAATGAAGTCTTCTATTACAGAATTTGAGGCTAGTCTCGAATCTCCAAAGGACATCACAGCCCTCATTGGTAATGCTTCATTCGACAACGACTTGCACGATGCTTGGACTATCGAAGGCACACCTGGATTCCAGCAGGCAGAAATTGAGTTCTACAACAACTCATTCGACCTCTATCAGGTTATCACAAACCTGCCTAAGGGTACTTACAAAGTCGCAGCATCCGGTTTCTATCGTGATGGCAACGATTATCGCGCTATCGTAGATAACTACTGGACACCATCTGCAGAAGACCCAGAAGCAACGATTTATGACACTCATGCAAACATGAAACTCTATGCTAAAGTAGGTTCAATAAATCTTGAGACAGCATTCGTTTCAATTGCAAGTGACTCACTCTCATTCCACGCAGAAGATGATGATACATATTACGATTATTATGGCAATGAGAACCATGTATCTACCGACTTCACAAGCAACGACAAGACTGTTGAGCCTATCGTTTACTATCCATACTGGATGTGGAATGCATACGACATGATTTCAAATCGCGGCTTATACGCAGGTAACGAAGTAGTCTTCGTAATTTCAGAAGAAAAGAGTGATATCACAATTGGTGCTAGCAAAGCTACTACTATTCCTAACGACTGGGCTATCATCGACAACTTCCAACTCTTCTACATGGGTCAGGATATTCCAGATGCTATCGAAGACATCTCTGAGAGTGCAAATGCAGAGGGCTCTGTTCCTGTAGCTTATTACACAATCAGCGGAGCACAGGCAGTAAATCCACAGAATGGAATATACATTGTTAAATACGCAAATGGCAAGGTAGCTAAAAAGTTCATCAAATAAAAGATCTAACAAACTGATTAAATAATGCGAGGGCAGGTGAAAATACTCACCTACCCCCGTTTTTTTTCATAACTATAAAAAATTTGTTTCTTAACTATAAAAAAAATTTTTCATAACTATGCAACAAAAAAATCTAAACTAAGCGTTTCAAATTTGTAAGTATAGAAAAAATTTTATTACCTTCGTGCTGTAAAGTTAAACAAGATTATGAATATCATCTCCGCAGAATATAAAAGTTCGAGTCCAAGAGCAGACATGTGTCCTCAGACAGACAAACCTGAATATGCATTTATAGGTAGGAGCAATGTAGGCAAATCATCTCTTATCAACATGCTGACTGGCCGTACCAAACTTGCCAAGACATCACAAACTCCGGGCAAGACAATGCTGATTAACCATTTTCTGATAAACGGAGAATGGTATTTGGTTGACTTGCCAGGATACGGATTTGCCCAAAGAGGTAAACGTGAAATGGACAAACTGAAGAATCTTATAGAACACTATGTACTTGATCGGACACAGATGACTCTGCTTTTCGTCCTTATAGATATCAGACATGAACCACAACAGAAAGATTTGGATTTTTTGCAGTTCTGCGGCGAAAATGGTATTCCAATTGCACTTGTATTTACAAAAGCCGATAAGTTAACTAAGGTGAAGGCTGGAACAAATGTTGACAATTATCTGAAAGTGTTAAAAGAACAGTGGGAAGAATTACCACCTTATTTCGTAACAAGCAGCGAACGAGGCACTGGGCGTGAGGAATTGCTGACATATATAGAATCAATTAACAAAGAATTAGGAAAATGAAAAAGATACTTCTGATAATATTAAAAACGGTGGGATGTTTAGCTGTTTTAATAGCCGTATTAGCAACCGCAGCATTCTTCGTTGTAAATTCCCCATCTATTCAGAATAAAGTACAACGCAAAACCACAGCTATTTTAGCCCAGAAATTAGGTACAAAGGTAGAGATAGACAGTGTAAGCATCGACCTGCTGAAAGGAGGAGTAAGCTTATACCGGCTTGCACTATGGGATCAGAAAAACGTGAAAATGCTTAATGTTGACACAGTACAGGTATCGCTTGGCATATGGGCATTGACGCAGAAAAATATAGAAATCAAGAAAGCAACACTTGCAGGATGCAAAGTTGTGCTTTATAAACTTTTACCCGACACAGTAGCCAACTATCAATTCATTATAGACAGTCTGAAGCGCAAGCCTACAACAGACACAACAATAAAACCGAAGAAAAAGAAGAATAAATTCTCACTTGACATAGGCAAGATAACTCTGCGTCGCATAGAACTGAGCTATGAGACAAGCAAAACCAGGATTCCGCTGATTTTAAGGAGTAAACGCATGAAACCCATTTTGGACGCACAAAGAAAAAAACGTAAATTTGTCGAGCCAGAAGAAGAAAAGCGTTGGCTGATGCAGAAAGTCAGTTTAGAGGAATTGGTTTACAAGAAAGCCCGATTCGGAAGGCATAAAAAAGGGGTGGTTACAGTGAAAAATCTGAACTACTGGAATGATAATGGACTACCTCGCAAGAACACAGGCAGAAAGAATCGTGGTTGGTTCGACTCCAAGCATATGGACATCACCCTGAACATTGATGCCAAGGTGAATTATTTTGAGCCAGACAGTATGAACTTCTCTGTAGTCAACATGACAGCAAAAGACTCTGTGACAGGATTTGACTTCAGCGATTTGCATTTCAACGCAAGTTTGAAGAAAGGCATTGCAAAGGTGACAGATTTTCATGTAACCCAACAAAAGAATACAACATTGGAATTTGACAGTGCAACATTCATATTGCCAAGCAAAAAGATTGGTCGCAAACTGCAATTCAAATCGTCTGAGATAAAAGGAAAAACACTGCTAAAAAATATTTCTCGACCATTCGCACCAATGCTGAAAGGATTTGAACTGCCTTTGGAGCTAAGGGTACAAGTAGCAGGAAACGACACTTCTATATACTTCAACAACATATATGTGTACACGCCCGACAGCCTTATCCAAGTGTATGCATACGGCGACATACAGGACTTAAAGAATAAATACGACCTGTTGGTACATTTCAAAGTAACTAAAATGATTGCAAAGGGTGCAATAAAGCATCGAGTCATTAATCAGTTCACTGTTAAAAAGTATATGATGTCACAAGTGAACAAACTCGGTACCATCAGATACAAAGGCAACATTTACGTACTGTGGAAAAAAGTGCAGTTTGATGGAGTGCTTGGCACGGCTATAGGTGGTTTGGATTTCGACTTTTACTTAGACGGAAATGACAAATATCTTGTAGGAAGAGTATCGAGCAACTCGCTCAACCTGGCCAAACTGACCGACATGAAGAATCTTGGCAACCTGGTTTGCAGTGCATCATTTAAATTTGATATATCAAAACCACGAACTGCCTTGATGAGAAAGAAGATTGGTGGAAAATTGCCTATGGGTCGCGTGGATGCAGTTGTAAAGGAAACCTATTTCAAGAAAATAAAATTTTCCAACATATATGCTACTATAGAAAGTAATGGAGCCATTGCAGAAGGCAACATTGTGATGAAAGGCAAACGAATGGATGGATTATGTAAATTCTCTTTCACCAATACAGACTCTATCTCCAAAATGAAGATTAAGCCAGGAATCCGATTCCATAAGATGTCGGACGAAGACAAGGCTGCACGAGACAAAGAAAAAGCTGCTAAAGCTGCAGCAAAAGAAAAAGCAAAGGCTGCTAAAGCCGCCGAAAAAGAAAAAGCTGCGAAAGCCAAAGCTGCAGAAAAAGAGAAAGCTGCGAAAGAAAAGGCAATAGCTAAGGAGAAAGCAGCCCAGGAAAAAGCTGCAGCTAAAGCAGCAAAGAAAGCTGAGAAAGAACGTAAGAAAGCGGAAAAAGCCGCAGCAAAAGAAAAAGCTGCGCAAGAAAAAGCAGCAAAAGAAAAAGCAGCAAAAGAAAAAGCAAAAGCAGAAGCCTCATCTACTGAATAGTCAACAAAAAGGACAAATTATCAGAACAGGAGCGAAAAATGAGAAGTTTTTTTTAACAAGCATAAAATTTTTCATTTTTCGCTTTTCTATTTTCAATTATAGTTCGTATCTTCGCAGCGTTTTAGGAATATATAGTGATTTAACTAAAACACTCTGATTAATTAATCAGATTACAAAAAATCCATTATACACATTATATTATTATAAAGAACAAAGCATGACCCACTTTCATGTGGTCATACTGAACGATATATACAATAATTTTTATGTACAATTTAGAACAGCTCGCAACCAAAGAGTTGAGCGAACTCCAGATGATAGCAACAGAACTGGGGGTAGAAAATGCTGATAAATTAGAGAAAAACGACTTGATGTTTCGCATCATCGATGAGCAAGCCGATGCTGCTGCTACTGGTGCAAACACTGAGAAGTCAACCAGGAAACGTACAAGAGTAAGTGTAAAAAATGTTGACAGGGTTTATTCTGCATCACAAGACAAGACAACTAAGATTGACAAGAAGATGCAGGTAGCACTGAACGACACTTTGTTTGGCAGTCTTTCACAGGAAGAGAAAGATATGCTTACTCCTTCAGACGAACAGCAGGCAGAAACTCAACCAACAGGAAGTGCTTCTAAAGCAGAGGAAGCTCCAAAGAAGAGAGGAAGGAAAAAGAAAGAAGAGACTGAAACTTCAAAGGCTGAAACAGAACAGCAGGCAGAAACTCAACCTACAGAGGAAGCTCCTAAAGCAGAGGAAACTCCAAAGAAGAGAGGAAGAAAGAAGAAAGAAGAAACTGAAGTTCCACAGGCTGAACTGCAAGTTGAGACAGAACAGTCAGAACAGTTAGAACAGACAGAGTTGCCATTTGATGAAGACTCAGACTTTATCATTCTTCAGGACATCCCTGCTGCAGAGGACTATGTTGAACCAGATCTTATGGATGTATTCCATTCAAAACGTCAGAACGAACTGGAGCTTGAAATGGAAGATTTTGCAAATGAAATATACGAAGAGATTCCAGCTGAATCCAATGCAGTAGTTGCAAAAGCACCTATAAAGAAGCAAACAGAACAATACGACTTCAGTAATATTATAAAAGTATCAGGTGTACTTGAGGTAATCGACAACTACGGATTCCTCCGCAGTAGCGACTACAACTATCTGCCATCACCAGACGATGTGTATGTGAACATGCAACAGATACGTCATTGGGGACTGAAGATGGGTGACGTAGTGGAAGGACACGTACGTCCGCCACACGAAGGAGAGCGATTCTTCCCATTGGTAGATATTGTGAAGATAAACGGATGCGAACCGGAACAAGTGCGCAACCGCATTGCTTTTGAGTACCTCACCCCACTCTTCCCTGATGAGAAATTCAAATTGTGCTCTGGTGTTGGCGACAGCAAGTCTTCACGCATAGTAGATTTATTCTCACCTATCGGAAAAGGTCAGCGTGCACTTATCGTAGCACAGCCAAAGACAGGTAAGACACTCCTGATGAAAGATATTGCAAACAGCATTGCTGCCAACCATCCTGAAGCATATCTGATGATGCTTCTCATCGACGAACGTCCTGAGGAAGTAACAGATATGGCAAGAACCGTAAAAGCAGAAGTGATAGCTTCTACATTCGATGCCCCGGCAGAAAACCACGTAAAGATTGCCGGCATTGTGCTGGAAAAAGCAAAGAGAATGGTAGAATGCGGTCACGATGTAGTAATCTTCCTCGACTCTATAACTCGTCTGGCACGCGCATACAACACCGTAAGTCCTGCCAGCGGCAAAGTACTCTCCGGTGGTGTGGATGCAAATGCTCTCCACAAACCAAAACGTTTCTTCGGTGCTGCTCGTAATATAGAAGGCGGAGGTTCACTTACAATTATCGCCACAGCATTGATTGACACCGGCAGTAAGATGGATGAAGTGATTTTCGAAGAGTTCAAGGGTACTGGTAACATGGAACTTCAGTTGGATCGCAACCTCGCAAACAAGCGTGTATTCCCTGCAGTCAATCTGGTTGCATCTTCTACACGTCGCGACGATTTGCTGCAAGACCAGCGCACATTGAATCGCATGTGGGTACTGCGCAAACATATTGCCGACATGAATCCATTGGAAGCTATGGATACAGTGATGAACTACATAGAAAAGACAAAGAACAACGAAGAGTTCCTCATTTCTATGAACGGATAATCGGAGTAATCAAAATACATTATAAACAAAAAGAAAGTCACTTTTTTGAAGTGGCTTTCTTTTATTTTCCATCACAGAGTTGCATGTATTTCTTAACATGCGGATTGGCTCTAAAATCTTCTGGTGCCCTACTGTAAATTTCATCAATCTGTGGAGTCGTGTTTGGATACCCGAAGCGTTGGTAAGTTTCGTTGCAAATCTCCATGAACCAGCTTACACCAAGCACATTGTCAAAATTGGAAATGATGAAATTAGTTTCCAGTTTATCCATCGCCATGCGGACATCAGCCTCAGCTTCCCCCAAGGTATGTAAGATGTAATCGTGGTCGTATCCTTCAAGAATCATCTGACTCTCTCGACGAGGCAGGTCTGTCAGAATCATAATAAGCGAATCGCGCGAAGCAAGGAACTTATACAACACCTCGTTGAGTTCTGTTCCCTCCACCTTGACAGTCTGATTCTCCGACGACACACGAATCTCACCGCTCTCCAACACAAGAGGCAGATGAAAATCACCCATATCGAGTGTAACGCACATAACAGAATCGAGCGGACCGGACATTGTGAATTGTCCGTGAATGATTTCACAGGAATCAATAGCAGAATCCTTGCCGTCGATGAGATTGCTGAGGTACACCATCTTTCCATCAAAAACTGAATGCATAGAAGTTCCGACAATTGTATATTTGTCAGAACAAGAAGTCAGCAACAGGACAGTTGCTAAAACATTCAATAGAAGCAGAACGATTTTTTTCACATCACAAAGGTATTGCATAGATAAAACGTAACAAAGGATTTTAGGTTTTGTTAAACGATTTTACCACTTAATCATCAATTATTAACAATTAAAATCAATAATAGGAGTGCTATTTGCCGTACCTTCGCGACGATAAACTTCTAAAAACAAAAAAAACTCTAAGATTATGTGGAAAAAAATAGTCTTTCTGACAGCAGCAATCTGTTGTAGTTATAGCGCAATGGCAGATTCCTATGCCAAGCAGCTGAAGGAGAAAATTACCAATATCGAAAACCGGAGCGACATTGATCCGGACAGTTTTGCTATCGACATAAAGATTCTGGAAGATGAATTGAGCAAACTGAATACCGAAAGTATCAAGATGTCTTCCGAGAAGCGCACCACATACAAATCTATTCTGCGAGGTGTACTGGCAACAGCATACAACAGCATGCTCTACAGTAACATCAATGCCTTTGATGAGGAGACGAAAAATAAATACAGGAAGCAATGTCAAAGTCATTTCAGCCGTGTTCTTGAAGACATGCCAACCCTTTCGCGTCAGAACAGTAACGACTACGAACCGCTTATCTTGAGGAAAAGTGGCAGCTACTACTACGGACACAACATGTTGGCAGTGATGCTTGACTTCCGATTGAACAATGATAACCGACTGACAAAAGCTGAAAGGGACAGCCTTCACTATGCAGCGAGACGTGTATTTCAGATGAATGGTGACAGAAACTCAGATGCTATGCTACGTCTGAAGGAACTGGAATACATGCCAGAAGGTAAAGGGAATGGAGATAAAGAAAAGCAAGAATACTGCAAAACCCTGGAGGCATTGCTTGATTCTACCAGAGACATTACTGTAGGACAACTCGTCAGCAACAAACTGGAGATTGCAAAAGGCATAATAAAGGAAAGCCACGTGAATATTAGGATTGAAGACAACCTGTTGGCCGACAAACCCTTCAAGATGCAAATCCAATCCGCCAACACCCCAATGGTTCAGTTGCAAGTGATGGAATACAGTGGTGAAAACACTTACATGATTGAAGAAAAAAACATTGGCAGAGTAATTCTGCGCCGCACATACACCCCGACAGATGATGAAAAGATGAAAGCATGTTGGGCTAAATATCTGCCTACACGCGACTCGTTGGAAGATGTCATGTCGCTGCCTGCAGGTAAATATCTGTTGCGAGCTACTATCTCAGGCGACACCTCTTCGGTGGTAGCACAGATAACCAGTCTGCATCAGATAATGTACAAAACCCCCGACGGCAAATCGCACATCAAAGTCGTTGACAGAATTACAGGTTTTCCTCTCAGCGGAATAGCCGTAATCCTTTATCGCGAAAGGAACAAGACAAGCAAGCACGACACCTTCATCACGGACAAGCGCGGTGAGGTTGTTGTCGAGAATGAGAAATACCAGATTATGCGTGCAGTAAGGGACACCACCCTGCTTGGCACTTGTAAGGAAGACGCTACAGATTACATCTACATACACTCCTACGAGTACCGTTCGGAGGATGCCTTGCGTACAATTGGAAGAATTTACACAGACCGCGAATTGTATCGTCCCGGACAGACAGTTCATGTTTCGTCGATGATTTATACTATGATTGGCGATGAAACGAAGGTTAAGACCGATGGCAAATACGAGATTAGTCTTAGAAATCCTGAAGGTGAAACTGTTTCTACAGATACATTGAGTCCGAGTCAGATGGGTACGATGACCTGCGACTTCACCCTGCCAAAGGGAAAGTTGGGTACATGGAATATTTACCTAAAGACCTTGGGCAGCAACAAGTGGAACAACATCGAAGTTGCAAGCATCAGAGTAGAAGAATACAAACGTCCTACCTACACAGTGGAATTTGCAAAAGACACAACAGTGTATGCACCGGAGGATAGAATCGAAGTAGTGCTCGATGCGAAGGCTCTCTCCGGCATGCCTGTTCAGGGAGCTAAAGTATCGCTTACAGTCGAAGCATGCAAACAGGGATTCTGGTACTATATGAATTCCGGCTGGCAGTGGGTTACCAACATAGATGGCACAACCAACGACGAAGGCAAAATGCTGTTCGACATCATTCCTGCTGAAAAAGGGGCTATAAAGAATATCATTGCCAACGCGCGGGAGAAAGAGAAACTGATGTTGCGCATCACCGCTGAAGTAACCGACAATGCAGGCGAAACACACAAAGCCGTTACCACCTATCTGATTCCGCTCAAACCTGCCAAGCAGACAGAAGAGACAAAAGAGCCCGAACCGCTGCAGGTGTCTAAAGAGAAAATCTATGTAGGCGAAACACTCGACATCACATTCACACCAAAGCACAAAGATGCCTATACAATATATTATGTTGTGGCAGGCGGAAAGATAATCGACAGTCAGGAGAAGACTATCAATGGCAAGATGACCCGTACGCTGAAGTGCAGCAAAGAATGGGGTGACGGTGCTAATATATATATAATGTATGCCAAGGAAGGCAAAATTTACTATTACAGAAAGACTGTGAATGTGCCGAAGCCCGACAAGAAACTGAAATTGGAGTGGCATACCTTCCGCGACCACCTCACTCCGGGTCAGCAGGAGACATGGACACTCACCATAAAGGACAAGGACGGCAAACCAGTTGAGGGTGCAAACCTCCTGGCAAGCATGTACGACGCCTCACTCGACGAACTCAGTTCGTTCGACTGGACATTCCAGATTCCCTTCGTCAGCCACATCACATCCATGTGGTTCCGCTATACGAGTCCTTCATCTGTCAATCCGCTGATACTGCACTACAGTCCTGCCGTCAGAAACATCCAGCCGTCAGAGTTCGACTTCCTGAAGCAGTTTGAGCACGAGGGTGGAAATCTGCGATTCAAAGGCGGACTTCTCTACAGCCGGAATTCCTCTTTGAGAGAAGTGACAGTCAAAGCAAAGTCTGTCAATGCAGCCGACTACGCGCCTCTGGCAGCCTCAGCTCCGTTGCAAGGCAAAATATCCGGTCTGACTATAACCGGGAACTCAGCCGAACTCGATGCAGAAGGATCTATGCGACTGCAAGGAACAGAAGAGGCAGATGATAAGGAAGGCAGCATTTCAAACATAAAGCCGAGCATACGCGAGAACTTCAACGAGACAGCATTCTTCTATCCGAACATCACAACCGATAGCGAGGGACATGCACAGATACAGTTCACCTTGCCTGAGAGTCTGACCACCTGGAAATTCCAGGGATTTGCCCACACCGATGACGTGCGCTACGGCATCATATCCGGCACGGCTGTAGCAAACAAAGACTTCATGGTTCAGCCGCAGATGCCTCGTTTCGTACGTACAAACGACCAGGTAACTATCCAGGCACGCATACAGAACCAGTCCGACACACATACCGCCGGTCGTGCTACTATGCGTCTGCTCAGTGCTGCTGACGAAAGCAAGGTAGTATGGAAAGAAGATCAGGCCTTCTATGTTGAAAAAGGCAAGACAGGAATAGTCACATTCACTATCCCTGCCGGAAAGCTTACCGAAGACGTGGTGTGTGAGATATCGGCAAACGATGGCATATGCAGCGACGGCGAACGCAACTTATTGCCAGTGCTGCAGACAAAAGAACAGATTACGGAAAACATCCCATTCTATATTGAAGGAGCAGGCAAGAAGGAAATAGACCTGCAGACCCTGTACAATAAAAACAGTTCGACGGCAACCGACCGCACTCTGGAAATCGGCTACACCGACAACCCAGCGCTCGATGTGTTCCGTTCACTCCGCGCCACTCAGATGCCGCAGCACGACAATGCACCTTGTTATGCAGCAGCCCTGTATTCCAACACCATCATGCTCGACATAGCAAATCAGTTGGCAGAATACAACGACACACTGATTCAGAACTTCGACAAGGCAGAGGCTCGCACCCTTGCTGCAGAGGCAAGTGCAAAACTTGCCGCACTGCAACTGCCTAACGGTTCGTGGAGTTGGTTCAAGGGTATGGAAAGCAGTCCGTACATCACCCTGGCAGTAGCCGAACACCTCAACCGCCTTGGAACACTTGCCGACAAAAAAACAGCAGACATGCTTCAGAAAGCGATGGACTATCTCGACAAATACATGCTGAACGACTATCAGAAACGCAAGGCACAGAAATGGTCACTCACTCCGAGCGAGTTCGACCTGCGCTACCTTGACATCTGCAAGGCAGAGCAAAACGAGATGGTAAAGACCTACCTGAGCGAAGTGGTTAAAAACATGAAGCACACTACGATTTACGGCAGAGCTAAATGTGCCGTAATACTGCAGAAATTCGGCAAGGCTAAAGACGCTGTCAAATTTGCCGAATCGGTAAAGCACTATCTCGTATTCAAGCCTGGCTTCGGCCGCTACTTCGCCACCGACAAAGCCTACTACTCATGGCAGGACTACCGTCTGCCTACACAACTGGCAGCTATGCGTTGTCTGCAAAAAGTGGATAGCAAGAAGAATGCCAAACTCCTGCCCGACATGCAGATGTGGCTCCTGCGCCAGAAGCAGACACAACTGTGGCGCAACCCGCTTAATGCTATCGATGCAGCCGACTACCTGCTCACCTACTCTAAGGAAGAAAGTCTGCGGGCAGCCGACACTCTCCAAGTGCGTCTTGGCACCCAACTCACCCCAATAAGCCCATCCACCCCATCCACCCATATAACCCCAATAAGCCCATCGACCCAACTCACTGTCGAGAAGCACTCCCCCGGCATCTCCTGGGGCTATGTACGCGGCACATTCACCGAAGAGGCAGAAAAGTTGCAGAACTACACAACTGGCGAACTCTCCATCCAGCAGAAATTCTATGTAAAGCAGGGCAAGGAGTGGGTCGAGACCGACCTTTCCGCACCGCTGGCAGTGGGCAGCACTCTTCGCATCCGCAACATAATCCACGCAGATCGCGATATGGACTTCGTATCCGTCAAGACCAAGCAGCCGGCTTGTCTCGAACCGGTTCGCACCCTCTCCGGCTTTAACTGGTTTGGCAACCGGGGCGGCTATCTCGAACTGCACGACACAGAGACCGATGTATTCTTCAACTGGTTCTCGCGCGGCACCACAACCCTCGACCTCGAATACTATGTGACTCGTTCCGGCGACTACCATTCCGGCATCACCACTGCCACCTGCGAATATGCTCCAGAATTCGGCGGCTATGCAAAGACATTCAGTATAAATGTGAAGTAACATGAAACTTCTGATTGATATAGGAAATACATCGGCGAAGATAGCTATTGCCGATAAAGAGGAAATCATCCTTTCCGAACGTGTAAATGAAACGTGGGAAAGTCTGTTGGAGCGTCTTCTGAAGACATACCCTATAAAGCGCTGCATCATATCTAACGTGGCAGCAGAAGACCAAAGCCTGTTCTCCGCACTGAAGAAGCATACCCTCCCTACCCTTGTGCTATCCGACACTACTGAATGTGCCTTGAAGAGTATTCCTAAGGGCTACGGAGCCGACCGCATTGCAGCCGATCTGGGAGCCTTGGCAAAATATAAGGGGCGCACCATCCTCGTTGTCGATGCCGGCACATGCATCACCTACGACCTGATAGACCGTGAGGGGAACGTCCTTGGAGGAGCCATCTCGGCAGGTGTAAGTCTGCGTCTGAAGGCTATGCATGAGCACACAGCCGCCCTTCCCCTGTTGGAAGCTGATGCCGACACACCTCTCTTAGGTTACGACACCCGCACCCACATGATGTCGAGCGCCATCCACGGCACACAATTCGAACTGGAGGGATACGTTCGCGCTATTGCAAAAGACTACCCCGACCTCGTAGTCTGCACCACCGGCGGAAACGATCTTGAACCCACAGAACCGCTGCCGGCAGAGCTGGAACACGACTCTCTGCTTCTTTTCCGCGGGCTGAACACTTTGTAATGATAATTTTATTCGTACCTTTGCACGAGAAACTTTATTAAAAAAAAACTATAACAATGGAAATAGCAAAAAACATCAAGTATATCGGAGTTGACGATATGGACATCGACCTTTTCGAGGGTCAGTATGAAGTGCCGGAAGGAATTTCTTATAACTCATACCTCATCGATGATGAGAAAATCGCAGTGATGGACACAGTGGATGCACGCAAGACCGAGGAGTGGCTCTCCAACCTCGAAGCAGCCCTTGCCGGTCGCACACCCGACTACCTCATCATACACCACATGGAGCCCGACCACGCAAGCAACGTGCGTCTGCTTCTCGAGAAATATCCTGCCTGCAAAGGTGTCTGCACACAAAAGGCAGCCGTGATGGTAAAGCGTTTCTTCGACGTTGACTTTACAGACCGTCTGCAGCTCGTTAAGGAAGGCGACACACTCACTCTTGGCGAACACACCCTCACCTTCATCATGGCTCCGATGATTCACTGGCCAGAGGTGATGATGAGTTACGAGCAGAAAGAAGGCATACTCTTCGCAGCCGACGGCTTCGGTAAGTTCGGTGCACTCAGTCATCCCAACTCTGAGGGAATGGCAGCCGACCACCTGCACGCCACAGTTGACGGTTGGGCATGTGAAGCCCGTCGCTACTACTTCAACATCGTAGGCAAATACGGAGCTATGGTTCAGACACTGCTGAAGAAAGCCGCTCCGCTCGACATCAAGATTATCGCACCACTCCACGGACCTGTTCTTGACAAAGACCTCGACTATTACCTCACTACCTACAACACCTGGTCGAGCTACAAACCGGAAAACGAAGGCATCTTCATTGCCTACTGCTCTCTCCACGGCAACACCCGTCAGGCAGCCCTCAAATTAGCTGAAATACTCCAGGCAAAAGGCACCGTGAAGGTAAGCACCGCCGACCTTGCACGCGACGACATGGCTGAAGCCATCGAGGATGCATTCCGCTACGACCGTCTTGTGGTAGCAGCTCCTACATACGACGGCGGCGTCATGCCAATCATGCACGACTTCCTCCACCATCTTGCCATCAAGGCATACCAGAACCGCACCGTTGCCATCATCGAAAACGGCTCGTGGGCACCGGCAGCCGGCAAGAAGATGCTCGAAGCATTCCAGCAGATGAAGGACATCACCATCATCGAACCAATCGTCACCGTGGAATCTACTGTCAAGGCAAAGACAATCGAAGACCTCACTGCCCTCGCCGACAAACTGGCTTAAGCCTTCACGCGAAATGAAATGGCAACAGTACAATGGCAATGGCAGGAAGAAGGCACATCGTGAAGAGGTATTGGCATTTACCATATCACTCTGACAGTGCCATCGCGCCAGTCATTACTGGGTAACCTTATCGTTCCAGACGGCAACCCTACTAAAGCATATGTAGAGCGGACCGATCTGGGACGATTACTTTTGGACTGCCAGCGTTCTGTCCCTAAGTATCATCCCGAAATACAGATCTTGCAGTATTGTCTCATGCCCGACCACCTGCACACCATTTGGTTTGTTCGCCGCCCAATGAAGCAGAGCATCCGCCAAGTGGCTCAGGGATTCTGGCAGGCCACCAAAAAACTGGGGCGAGCATATAGCTACATTTCCAGCCTCAAACATTCCACCAGCCTAACAGGCACTGCAACCAACGAAAACACCGCCAGCGCCATCCCGAGCACATTCGTGACGAACAAGACGCAGCAGTCCATCAGCAAAGGATTCAAAGAAAAAATCACGATGATTTAGTTGTGTCCCGGATATATACAATCAACAAAGGTTTTTCAAATTAACGTGTAATAAGTTCTTGCTTGCGCGTCCTATTTTTTTACGCTGAAAAAGTTGAACAAAAAGTCAACATTTTTCAGCGTAAAACATTTTTTATTACCATCTTTGCAGGCGAAATGAAACAGCTGCTTATTATACTTATGGTGTTGTGCTCTGCTGCTGGGGCGAGAGGCGAGAGGTATTTCTCTGTGATGACGTACAACGTGGAGAATCTGTTCGACACGATTCACGATGCAGAGAAGCGCGACCTGGAGTTTATACCTGAGGGGGAACGCAAGTGGAACGGTTTCCGTGCGAGGAAGAAGATGAAGGACATCTGCAAGGTGATAGCCGGGGCTGACACTGTGGAGGCATGCCCGGTTGTGGGGCTGTGTGAGGTGGAGAACGATAATGTGATGAGGTGGCTGACGGAACAGACTCCGCTGAAGGTTCAGGGCTATAAGTATGTGATGACGAGAAGCGACGACCCCAGAGGTATTGATGTTGCCCTACTCTACCTGCCAAGCCGATTCCGACTGATAAGCCACGAAGGCATAAAGATGCCGACAAGTCTGCCTACACGCGATGTGCTATATGTGTGCGGCACGATGGACAATAAGGACACCATTGATATTTTCATGCTACACCTGCCGTCGAAACTGGGAAAGGAAGAGGCTATGAAGAATCGGAGACTCATCACGATGGAGACTCTGGCGCGCGCCGATTCTGTTTTCAGGAAAAGGGAGAAGGCGACGATTGTCATCATGGGCGACTTCAACGACGAACTGCGAAAGGAGCAGATGGAACCGTACAGGCGATATGGGTTCAGGGACATGACCGAAGGACTGGAACCGGGATCGTACAAGTACAAGGGGGAATGGAGTTTTATCGACCACATCCTGCTGCGCACTTCGTCTGAAAGGGAGGCAAAAGCAAAAGTGGTAATGCTGCCCTTCCTACTCGAAAAGGATAAATCAGGAGGAGGCAAGAAGCCCAGACGCACTTATATGGGGCCGCACTATCACGGAGGAGTGAGCGACCACTTACCTGTAATTGTCAGACTTGGGCTTTCTGACGAGAAAAATCAATAAATCATGGCGAAAAAAGGAAATTTTTCAGCTTTCACATTGATTAAATAAAAACAATAGCTATCTTCGCGAAGAAATCAATTTTT
>DEJD01000057.1:7553-11465 GCA_002353215.1 Prevotellaceae bacterium UBA2757 | reverse complement strand
GGCGGTCTGAAGCAGCTCGACGGTCTGGGACCAAACGGAGAGACAATCATGGATTATTCAATCTACGACGCAGTGAAAGCTGGATTCGGCAAGATTGTATGGGTAATCAGAAAGGATTTCGAAGAGCAGTTCCGCACTCAGATCCTTTCAAAGTATGAAGGTGTGGTGCCTTGCGAACTCTGTTTCCAGAGCATCGACGCACTGCCAGAGGGCTTCAAGTGTCCGGAAGGCCGTCAGAAACCTTGGGGTACAAACCACGCAGTGCTCATGGGTAAGGACATCATCAAGGAGCCATTTGCAGTAATCAACTGCGACGACTTCTACGGTCGCGATGCTTTCATGAGCGTGGGCAAGTGGTTGGCAAACCTGCCAGAAGGTTCGAAGAACAAGTATGCAATGGTCGGTTTCCGCTGCTGCAATACTCTGTCGGAGAACGGAAGTGTGGCTCGCGGTGTTTGTGAATACGACAACAACCGTCACCTCACCGACGTAGTGGAGCGCACAGAAATCATGCGTCAGGCTGACAAAGGCAATGCTATCTGCTACAAGGACGAGAAGGGCGAATGGATTCCACTCGACGAGAACGTACCTGTAAGTATGAATATGTGGGGCTTCACTCCAGACTACTTCAAGTACAGCGAAGACTACTTCAAGAAGTTCCTCAGCGACCCGAAGAACATGGAGAACCTGAAGGCAGAATTCTTCATCCCTCTCATGGTAAACGAACTCATCACCAGCGGCACAGCTACCTGCGAAGTGCTCGACACTACCAGCGTATGGTTCGGAGTGACTTATGCAGCTGACCGCGAAGCTACTGTAGAGCGCATCGCACAGCTCGTGAAGGACGGAGTTTATCCAAATAAGCTGTTTTAAAAGACCCCCTCTAACTCCCCCTGTTTAGGGGGAGGACTTCAAAGGGAATACAAACAATAAAAATCCTGATAGCTGCGAGGCTATCAGGATTTATTTTATCTTGTCTTTTGTTTCCTAAGCCCTCCCTAAACAGGGAGGGCTTGGGTGGGTCTTTTTAGAAAATCTTTCCAGTCAGACGGAAGTTGAGACATGGCCAAGCACTGAACTTAGAAACAATGTCGATAGCCTTACCTACGTTTTCCTTACCAGCCTTAACTCGGTCGATTTCGAAAGTGTCGTTACCTGAGAAGGTGACAACCGGAGTTCTCCAGAACATACAACCGATTTCAGCAGAGAAACCGATGCGCTTCTTTCTTGGGAATGGACGACCGAAACCGATACCCAGATATGGCTTAAAACCGCTTACCTTAACATCGAATTTCACATTACCATTAACGTCAGGACCGAGGTTGGTGTATTCACCTACAGTTGCTGCGATAGTATTAACTTTTGTAACACCAGGAACCTTGTTGTACTCAGCAATAACGTCGTTTGCCTTGTTAACAATAGCGAGAGCTCCGTCATCCTTGTTGTAAACAGATACGATGTCACGACCGCCGAAGTAAGCACCGACTGTAATGAAGAATGGGAAACCTGTGCTCTTGAATGGGAAGATGTCGATGAGGAACTTACCGTTAGTGAAACTCATCTTACCCTGAACAGCATACTGTTCGGCAACACTCCAACGAGTACCATCAGGATTTTCCATCATACCCTGCTTGCCATACTTTGACAACTCAGTGTACATGTCGTTAATCTTGTTGTTATACTCGCTCGCATTAACGTGAATGTCGGTGTTATACTTGAACTTTGGCATAATAGCAAGACCGGCACGAATCTGGAGGTAAGGGGTGCAAGTGGTTGCGATGTCGAAACCAATCAGACCAGGAGTACCTGTAGTTATACCTACTGCGAGGTGGTTGAACAGCATCTTGTCATTCTCCTGAGCATGAGCTGCAGAGAAAGAGAGAAGACCAAGAGTTGCAATAGCAAAGAGCTTTTTCATAATAAATAACGTTTTAATGGTTAAAAAATACTTTTGACTGTTAATTACATGCGCAAATATATCTGATTTACTATAAAGAACAAAACGAAAGTTAAAAAAAGTTTTCAATTATTTCTGATATTAGAAAAAATTGCAGGATTTGAGAATAAAATTGTATCTTCGCGCATATTTTTAAACTCAATAAGAAAAACCAATATGAAAAAATTACTAACCTCCATTTTATGCGGAATAACACTAAGTGCCAACGCACAAGTAGATATTAATATTGACATAAACAACGTTGGACCGAAAATCTCACCTACACACTACGGAATATTCTTTGAAGATATAAACCATGCTGCCGATGGCGGACTCTACGCAGAACTCATCCAGAACCGCTCGTTCGAAGACAGCGAAACCCTGCCTGTGCACTGGAACGCCGTGCACAACAGCAAGAGTAACGCCAAAATAGAACTGACAGCTGAAGATCCGCTGAACTCTGTGCACAACAAGTCGCTGCGAGTTATGGTAACTGCTGCCGACGACGTGAACCTTGCCGGAGTGAGCAACGAAGGCTACTGGGGCATCAACATCGTAAAGGGCAGAATCTACAAACTCTCCTTCTGGGCAAAGAGCGACAAGAAGTACAAAGGCACGCTGAAAGCCCTGTTGAGAAGTTCAGGTACAGTGAAGTTCATGGGTGAAACAAACATTCCTGTGAAACTGAACGAAAACTGGGAAAAGGTGACAGCAACCATAACAGCTACAGACAACTGCCCGAACGGTGTGTTCGAACTGCTCGCAAACACTCCGGGAACATTCCAGCTTGACGTAGTAAGTCTCTTCCCACCTACATTCAAAGACCGCGCAAATGGTATGCGCCCAGACCTGGCACATATGCTTGCCGACATGAATCCGAAGTTCATGCGTTTTCCTGGAGGCTGTTTCGTAGAAGGTCAGCTCAGTCCGGAAAATGCTTTCCGCTGGGAACGCACCATAGGTCCTATCGAAAACCGTCCGGGACACAAAAACGTGAACTGGGGATACCGCACAACCGACGGAATAGGATTCCACGAGTATCTGCAACTGGCTGAAGACCTCGGAGCAAAACCGCTTTATGTAGTAAATGTGGGTATCTGGCATGGTGGCTATACCCCACTCGACTCACTGCAGCAGTGGATTGACGAATGCATGAACGCACTGGAGTATGCCAACGGCGACGTGACTACCAAGTATGGAGCCCTGCGCGCTAAGAACGGTCACCCTGCGCCATTCAACATAGAATATCTGGAAATCGGAAACGAAAACTATAACTTCTCCATCGATACAAACTCAGACCAGTCGATTGAGTACCCGGAACGCTACAAGCGCTTCTACGATGCCATCAAGGCAAAATATCCAAATATGGTTTGCATAGGAAACGTAGAATCGTGGGGTACCGACGAACCGAGTTGGAGAAACAGCCACCCGGTAGATATGCTTGACGAACACTATTACAGAAACCCTGAGTGGTTTGCTGAGCGTTTCCATAAATACGACAACTACGACAGAAAGGGTCCGAAGATTTATGTAGGCGAATATGCCGTAACAAGTCAGTTCGGCAAAATCGGCAACCTGAATGCAGCTCTCGGCGAAGCTGTATATATGATGGGTATGGAGAACAACTCCGACATCGTGCCGCTCAACTCTTATGCACCTATCTTCGTAAATGAAAACAATGTGGCATGGGCTCCCGACATGATCCGATTCAACTCGAAAGACTGTATGGGCACACCATCATACTACGTGCAGAAACTATTCCCGAACAACATCGGTACACGCGTCATCAAAACCAAATGGACCGAGAAGTTGCCAGAAAAACCTGCGGTCAAGAAATACGAGAACCCTGTTCGCATCGGTCTTGCTACATGGGCTACAAACGCTTCGTACAAAGATCCGCACTACATCGTTGACGGCAAGGAAATTCCACTCACCGAACTGTCGAAGTGGCAAAGCGTGAAGGGTATGTGGAGAGG
>DEJD01000057.1:4180-7465 GCA_002353215.1 Prevotellaceae bacterium UBA2757 | reverse complement strand
ATGTTCGACTATGTTGACGAAGACAACTACAACTGGTTCAACGTTGGCGGTTGGGGCAACACACGCAACAACATTGAACAAGGCACCGACGGAGGACGCATCCAACTGCACCACGGCACGCGCTTCAAGGTGGAAGACGGACAATGGTACGACCTGCAAGTGGACGTTGACGGCGATAACATCAAGTGTTACATCAACGGAAAACTCGACTGCGAAGGCAAACTCCGTCCAAGCATGATGAAGGGTGTGTATGCAAGTACAACACTCGATGAGAAGACAAACGAACTGATTATAAAAGTGGTCAACACCGGTTGGGGACCTGTTCCAGGAACGGTCAACCTGAAGAACTGCCATGCTGTGTCAGCTACACTGCAACGTCTTTCATCTGAAAAGGGTTCCGACGAAAACACTATGTCAAACCCAACCAAGATTGTTCCTGTCAGTGCAGATGTTCACATAGCACAGCAGGGTAAGAAGCTGCTCTTCGACGTACCTTCATACTCTATCAACATTATCAGAGCTAAGGTAGGCAAATAAGCCCGAAGCAGAAAGACTTTCCACCTACAAACAATACAGAAAGTATGAATCAAAGTGTAAAGCGATATCTTTTCCGAATGAAATATCTGGTGGCTTTCGCAATCTTTGCGATTGCCATCACATTCTTCGGTGAGAGCAGTTTGTTAAACAGACTGTCGCAGCAAAAGGAGATAGACCAACTCAGCACCGAAATTGAGGAACAGAAGCAGATATTCGAGCAGGACAAGGAAATGCTCAACAGTCTGAAGAACGACCCCGAGGCACTAAAGAAAGTAGCACGCGAACGTTACTACATGAAGGCTGATGACGAAGACATTTTCGTAATTGAAGACGAAGAATAATGAAAACACTGGGCTACTTGGAAATAGGAGGAGAGTTTCTTGTCGTTTTCAGTGCTCTCATGTGGATAAGCCAGATGGCATGGATTCCTTACTCCTTTGCAATAGGAACTGTGCTGTTCTCTATCGGCAGACTGGCGCAGGGAACCGACCATATCCTGGCGGAAATACCAAAGGAAAAGAGGCTGCAGGCAGAACGCCTGCTACGCCAACGATACTTCGGCATCGTATTTCTGTTCATAGCCTCAACACTGATGTTCGCCAAGACACCGATGCACCTCTACCAAGGAATCTACATCTTGAAATCGTCATGGCTCGTACCATTCATCTGCTTTACAGTTATCGAAGTTTACACCGCTTTTCGCATTCCACAACTAAGAAATAATAAATAACTGCTAATACATTATAATTATATAAAGAAAAATTGTAACTTTGCACCGATTTTTTAGGAAGTAAGAATAAATACAAGAGACCGTCTTGACGACGCAGCTCTTTATTTTATAAAAAAAGAGAGACAAATTATAATAACATTCATTCAAGAATAACATTTACAAAAGTTAACCCACAAGATGGAACTTAATGCACTTACGGCTGTTTCACCTATCGACGGTCGTTATCATGGCAAGACAAAAGACCTTGCAATTTATTTTTCAGAATACGCACTTATTAAGTATCGCGTAAAAGTAGAGATTGAGTATTTCATTACTTTATGCGAACTGCCGCTGCCGCAGCTGAAGTCCTTCGACAAGAACTTCTTCCCTACCCTGCGTAAGATATATACTGAGTTCTCCGAAGCTGACGCTCAGAGAGTGAAGGACATTGAAAAGGTAACTAACCACGACGTGAAAGCCGTGGAGTACTTCATAAAGGAAGAACTCGACAAGATTGGAGATTTCGAACAATACAAAGAATTCATTCACTTCGGTCTGACCAGTCAAGACATCAACAACACCAGTGTGCCATTGACTATCAAGGATGCCCTCAACGAAGTTTACTACCCAATGGTAGAGGAACTCATCGGGCAGCTGAAAGAATATGCTGAAGAATGGAAGGATGTTTCCATGCTTGCAAAAACACATGGTCAGCCAGCCAGTCCTACCCGTCTGGGCAAGGAGGTGATGGTTTACGTTTATCGTCTCAGCGAACAGCTCCAGTTGCTCAAGGATTGCAAGATTACTGCTAAGTTCGGTGGTGCAACAGGTAACTATAACGCTCATCACATCGCATATCCACAGTACGACTGGAAAGCATTCGGCAATAAGTTCGTCAGCGAGAAACTGGGTTTGGAACGCGAACAGTGGACCACTCAGATTTCAAACTACGACAACCTCTGTGCCGTGTTCGATGCAATGAAACGTATCAACACCATCATCATCGACTTGGATCGCGACTTCTGGATGTACGTATCAATGGAATACTTCAAGCAGAAAATCAAAGCAGGCGAAGTAGGTTCGTCAGCTATGCCACACAAGGTGAACCCTATAGACTTTGAAAACTCGGAAGGCAACCTCGGCATGGCAAACGCAGTACTCGCTTTCCTCAGTCAGAAACTGCCAATCAGCCGTCTGCAGCGCGACCTGACCGACTCAACAGTTCTGCGTAATGTCGGTGTACCAATGGGTCATATGGTAATAGCTCTGCAATCTACACTCAAGGGACTGCGCAAACTCCTGCTCAACGAAGCAGCAATAAACCGCGACCTCGACAACTGTTGGGCAGTATGTGCAGAAGGTATTCAGACTATACTTCGCCGTGAGGCATATCCTCACCCTTACGAAGCGCTTAAGGCTTTGACCCGCACAAACTCAACCATCACTGCCGAATCAATCAGTCAGTTTATCGAAGGACTTGACGTAAGCGAAAGTGTGAAGGCTGAATTACGCAGCATTACTCCTCACAGCTATACAGGAATGTAATTGTTGTACAGGAAGAAAATAAACAGAAACTAATTTCTCAATAAGAAATAAAATCAACAGAATTATCAATCATTATTAAGTAATTAAAACAGTAACTATTATGTCAAACTTTGATGAATTGCAGGATAACACTGCAAGTGAAAACACACAGAACAATGATGGCCGCGAGGGTTATCGTTCTTTCAATCGTGATAACAATCAGCAGAACGGTGAAGGCCGTCCCCGTCGTCAGCGCATAGTTCGCACTGACCATGCTTACACAGCAAACCAGAGCGAGGGATTCCGTCCAGCTAGTTTCGGAAATCCACAGCGTGAAGGTGGCTACCAGCAACGCGAAGGTGGCTATCAGCAGCGTGGCGGTTACCAGCAACGCGGAGGATACCAGCAACGCGGTGGTTACAACCAGGGAGGCTATCAGGACCGTCCACGATATAACAACTATAACTCTCAGGATGGTGGCGAAGGAGGCTACCAGCAGCGTGGTGGCTATCAGC
>DEJD01000057.1:3692-4114 GCA_002353215.1 Prevotellaceae bacterium UBA2757 | reverse complement strand
GGATACAATCAGCAGCGTGGAGGATATAATCAGGGAGGTTACCAGCAGCGCGGAGGATACAATCAGCAGCGCGGAGGCTACCAGCGTCCACGTACTGCCGACTACAATCCAAACGCTAAGTATAACATGAAGAAGCAGATCGAGTACAAGGAGTACCTCGAGGATCCAAATGCACCAGTACGTTTGAACAAATTCCTCGCTAATGCAGGTGTTTGCTCTCGTCGCGAAGCTGACCAGTACATACAGGCAGGTGTGGTAAGCGTAAACGGACAGGTTGTTACTGAACTGGGAACAAAGGTTCAGCGCACAGATCAGGTTCACTTCCACGACCAACTCGTTTCTATGGAAAAGAAGGTTTATGTAATCCTGAACAAACCAAAGGACTACGTTACTACCAGCGACGACCCACAGCAGCGTAAGAC
>DEJD01000057.1:3380-3609 GCA_002353215.1 Prevotellaceae bacterium UBA2757 | reverse complement strand
TGCTCTTCACTAACGACGGAGAACTGGCTACAAAGCTTACTCACCCTAAATATCTGAAGCGCAAGATATACCACGTACACCTCGACAAGAACTGTGCAGCAAGCGACTTGCAGCGTATTGCTGAGGGTATTGAACTGGAAGACGGTTTCATCCGTGCCGACGACATCGCCTTCGCAAGCGACACAGACCGCAAGCAGGTAGGCATCGAAATCCACTCTGGTAAGAACCG
>DEJD01000057.1:2306-3320 GCA_002353215.1 Prevotellaceae bacterium UBA2757 | reverse complement strand
CGCGTCATGTTTGCCGGACTCACAAAGAAGGGTCTGAAGCGTGGTGACTGGCGATTCCTCACAGAACAGGAAGTAGCTATGCTCCACATGGAGATGGGTAAGTCAGAGAATTAAACTGCCCTAATACATTAATTGTAAAACGAAACAAACACACTTCATTCGTATGAAACGTACAAAAATCATAGACCTCCTGCAGCGCACCGACTTCGGTGCCGAGGTCACCGTAATGGGTTGGGTTCGCACTAAGCGTGGCAGCAAGGCTGTCAACTTCATAGCCCTGAACGATGGTTCTACCATTAAGAACGTACAGATTGTAGCCGACGTTGAGAAGTTCAACGAAGACCTCTTCAAGGACATCACTACCGGAGCTTGTCTGAAGGTTGTCGGAACAATGGTTGAAAGTATCGGTTCGGGGCAGGCTGTCGAAGTACAGGCTAAGGAGATTGAAGTCCTTGGTACTTGTCCTGCCGACTACCCAATGCAGAAGAAGGGACAGTCGTTCGAATATATGCGTCAGTATGCTCATATGCGTCTGCGTACAAATACATTCGGTGCCGTTATGCGCATTCGCCACAACATGGCAATGGCTATCCACACTTATTTCCACCAGCACGGTTACTACTATTTCAACACTCCTCTCATCACAGCAAGCGACTGTGAGGGTGCAGGCAACATGTTCCAGGTTACAACCAAGAACCTCTACGACCTGAAGAAGGACGAGAACGGAAAGATTATCTACGATGATGATTTCTTCGGCGAACAGACATCACTCACCGTGAGCGGACAGCTTGAAGGCGAACTCGGAGCAACAGCTCTCGGTGCTATCTACACCTTCGGACCTACATTCCGTGCTGAGAACAGTAACACTCCACGCCACCTCGCCGAGTTCTGGATGATTGAACCGGAGATTGCTTTCCTCGACCAGGAAGAACTCATGGACCTCGAAGAGGACTTCATCAAGTACTGCGTACGTTGGGCTCTTGACAACTGCAAGGACGACCTCGAGTTCCTCAA
>DEJD01000057.1:1959-2173 GCA_002353215.1 Prevotellaceae bacterium UBA2757 | reverse complement strand
ACTTCAAGAAGCCAGTCATCATGACCGACTACCCACGTGCGTTCAAGTCGTTCTACATGAAGCAGAACCAGGACACTACCGACGGCGGTTCTGTAGGTTACAAAGGTGCAGTAGCTCCTGGTCCTACAATGCAGGGTACTGACGTACTCTTCCCACAGATTGGTGAGATTATCGGAGGTTCCGTTCGTGAGGAAAACTACGACAAGCTGATGAA
>DEJD01000057.1:0-1792 GCA_002353215.1 Prevotellaceae bacterium UBA2757 | reverse complement strand
ATCAGAAATCGCGCCAGGAGGTTGTCTCTTGGTGCGATTAGTTAATTAATATAAAAATTGTATTTCAGAACGACATCGGGCGAGACTTCCAACCGTGAAAAGGATTGTTCTTTTACTTCACGAGGACCTTCTTGCCTCCGTGGATATAAATTCCCGGAGCAGTCGGCTTCTCCGCAAACTTATCGCCGTTGATAGTGTACCAAGGAGCGGAGTCGTCAGCATCAGTGGCTTCAATATTATTTACTCCTGTTGAAGGGTCAACGCCAACGTATTCCTTCCAAATTAATCCGTTTTCAGTATAATACGGTATCCATCCCTTTGTCTTCGCTGCTGCGACCTGAGTGGTTGTCATCACATTCTGTTCGTTCTCATAATAGACAACTTGCATACCATTAAAGCTTACTACTGTCGGCAGACTCTCTACAAGCGCATCCATAGCAGCGCCCTGTATTTTGTTCTTGTAGCAGTACAGATTTGTCAGCGCAGTATTCGATACATCAAGAGAAGTAAGCTGGTTGTCGGAGCAGTACAGATATTCCAGCGCAGTATTCTTCGACACGTCAAGAGAAGTAAGCTGGTTCCAGTAACAGAACAGATATTCCAGCGCAGTATTCTTCGACACATCGAGAGAAGTAAGTTGGTTGTCGAAGCAGTACAGAGTTTTCAGCGCTGTATTCTTCGATACGTCGAGAGAAGTAAGCTGGTTAGAGGAGCAGTTCAGCCCTGTCAGCGCAGTACAACCAGACACATCAAGGGAAGTAAGCTGGTTCTTGTAGCAGTCCAGTTCTATCAGCGCAGTATTCTTCGACACGTCAAGAGAAGTAAGCTGGTTGTCGTAGCAGTCCAGCTTTAGCAGTGCAGTGAAATATTCTATACCCTGCAGGCTCTGAATACCCTTACTCCAAACACTCATCATCCTCAAACCAGCAATCTCCGAATCCGTCAGCTTTTCATCCCAGCCATAATCCTGACTCAGCAGATAACTGCGGAATTTCTCATCTGGGAAATTCGTCTCGTTAATCTCCACATCTGCCCATGCCGTGCCAGCCGACAACAGCATAAGCGAAGAAAGAAGTAAACTTTTCAGTGTCATAGCTTTTTATGTGTTATTTCTTGCCGCAAATATAAATCATTTTCCCTCAACCGCCATCATTTCCGAGGGATTTTTTCACATCACCACATATTCCTTTAGCATCTCGGCACAGCGTTCGCCATCGATGGCAGCGGAGACGATTCCTCCGGCATAGCCAGCACCTTCGCCACAGGGATAAAGTCCTTCGAGGCGAACGTGTTGGAGAGTGTCGCGGTCGCGCGGAATGCGTACAGGAGCCGACGTGCGGGTTTCAACTCCGATGAGGATGGCTTCGTTGGTCAGGAAACCGTGTGCTGCCTTGCCGAAATTCTTGAAACCCTGCTGGAGGCGCGAAGTGATGAACCGCGGCATCCAGAAATGTATCGGAGTACTGATGAGTCCGGGGGTATAGGACGTCTTGGGAAGGTCGTAACTGCCCTTGCCGTTTACGAAATGAGCCATGCGCTGAGCCGGAGCAGTCTGTTTCATATTACCCTGAAGCCAAGCCGCATATTCGAGACGCTGTTGGAACTCCATCATGCGGAGTGGTCCGCCCTGCGGTTCCAAACCCGGAACAGGCGGCAGGTCACGGAGCGATTCCTCTTCAAGATCATCGACATGCAGTTCCACAACCATTCCCGAATTGCTCCAAGGCGAATTGCGGGCAGCATTGCTCATACCATTCACCACGATTTGCTGAGGTCCCGACGCAGCAGGAAC
>DEJD01000056.1:56904-72631 GCA_002353215.1 Prevotellaceae bacterium UBA2757 | reverse complement strand
TCCTAACTCCTAACTAAAATCTTGACTCCTGACTCTAGACCCTCGACCCTAGATTCTGTGAGACAAAAACAGATTGGTGGACTTTCAAAATTTACAAAAAAAGTTGCAAAATTTACAATTTCTTTAGTTGGTTGGATTTTTTTATTTGTTATTTGCAAAAAAAATCATATCTTCGCATTTCATCGGTTAAAATTTATCTAAATAGATAAAAATCCCCGAAGAAATGGGCATTTTTTGAAATATACGAAACATTAATAAAATCACTCAACTTTCACAAGTTGAGTAGTAGGGAAGTTAAAGGGAGGTTAAAGGGTAGTTAAAGAGAAGTTAAAGGGACAATAGTAGAGGGTGCTTGCCCAATTTGGTACAGTATCGTCCCCATAACTCCTTTTAACTCCTCATAACTCCTCATAACTCCTTTAAGTTAGGATTGCAAAACATTAATAAATAATTAAAAGTATGAAACAGCGATTTAACATTTTGCGAGGGCGAATGTGGCTTATGCTGCTTGTGCTCCTTGCGTGGCTCTCGCCACAACAGGCATCGGCTGACGACGCCTACGAGACGTTTGTTGACCAGTCGATTCTCTACAACGTCTTCGTCAGCGGTTCCAACACCGTCACCATCACCGTGCCGTGCTACGACATGGAGGGTGCCGATGCCTGGATTTACAACGGTAACCTCGACGCCTCATGGGAGGGGCAACCACACATTAACCTCTTCCACTGGGCCGCTAAAGCTGACATTAACAACTCCCAGAGCACATGTCCTGTCACGTTCTTCAGCAATGCTCCTGGCTATTTTAACCTGACGTTAGGCAACACCAAGAATGTGACACGGCTGAACCCCAATACCACTGTCACTTACAATGTCGTCCGCAACGACGACAAGTGCACGTTCAGTGTGTCTGCCGTCTGGGTGGTGCCCAAGGAGTTGCGGGGCAAGAAGATAACGCTCAGTTGGAAAGTGCAGCGTAACGGAAACAGCCGTGATGATGTATGGCTCAACTTGAAGGGCGGCCTCAAGGATCCCGACCCCATCACGATAACCGAAGCCAGCCCCGTGGCGCCGCCTTTTGTCACCGCGGCCAACATCAGCAACGACAGCGTGGGCAAGATCATGGTGCCCTGGACCATGATTCCCGAGAAGATTAGCAAGCTGCGCTACGAGTATCTTGACGGCAACAACCGTACCGTCAGCAAGGAGATGAAGACCACGACGAACAGCGGCATCATCGCGCTCAATGCTACTGAGCCCCACCGCAAGTTCCGCCTTATAGCCGACTACTATGAGCCGCAGACCATCGGCGAGTATCTCATCACGAATGCAGCTTCTGAAGCGATAGACTTGAAAATGTTACATGGACCAAATGGCTTGACTGTACGCCCATTAGGCGGCGCCAATTCAAAGGTTGAGTTGAAGTGGAACATCGGCCACATCACCAATGCCGACCTTGCCGAGATAGACTTCTTTGAGATTGAGCGCTCGCTGACCGGCAGGGAACAAGATTTCGTCTCTATCGGCAAAGTGCCCTTCGCACGCGTCGGCAGCGAGGCAAAGGCCATATATACCTTTGTTGACAGCACCTATGTCAATGACATCGATGCGTCGATGCTTACTGACGGCTACTCGCTCGAAAACCTGACCTATCGTGTGCGCCGCACCGTCACTCAGGGTTGGGGATGGGGACCGCAGAACCCCTGCGCCAACTCGGCCCGCTGCGTGGTCGACAACCTCCATCTGCTGCGCATAGCCAACTATACTGCCACTAAGCTTGACGACCAGTACAACGTACGCGTGGCGTGGCAGTATGCCGACGAGCACAACGGCGTGTGGGACGACCGTGCCAAGATGATGTTGCGCCTCACTATGAAAAACAACGCAGGCGACACAGTTGAGGTGAAGGAGTATGAACTGAACAAGGCGGAGCGCGAGCAGTGCTACAAGGTGTTAGACCTCTCGCGCACCTGTGTCAAGTACGATATAGAAATGTATGTCGACCGCGGCACGTCGCCCCTCAACCTCTACGATGCGGAGAAGATGGAGGACTACTACTTCCCCATCCGCAATGCTCAGGACTGGACGACCTTCCGCGACATAGTAGATGCGGCTGAGGGCAAGCGCGCGGTGAACGCCCGCCTCTATACCGACATCGCAGAGACCAATGTGTACATAGCTTGGGGAACAAGTGTCGCCTACAATGGCGTCTTCGACGGCAACGGTCACACGCTGACCATCAAGGCACCTAACAATGAGCGTGTCATGGCTCCCTTCCGCTATGTGGGCAATGCTACTATCAAAAATCTGCACGTCGCAGGTACCATTAAGACCAGCGAGCGGAACATATCCAGTCTCATCGGTTCTGTCTTGGCTGGTTCTACGGTTACCGTGGAGAACTGCCACTCGACGGTGACCATCAACAGCACCTATAATGGCGAAACCGAAAACGGCGGCTTCATTTCCACCATTGGCGAAAACGTCAAGGCCGTGCTGCGCAACTGTAAGTTCGACGGCAACTTCGAGGGCGGCAACAGCCACCACAATGGCGGCTTCATCGGCTATTGCCAGCCGAAGAGCTCGGCCGTCATCGACAACTGTCTCTTTGCCCCCGACCATATCAACACCGGTGCCGAGAGCTGCGAGACGTGGGCACGCACCGCATCCGACGCCACCGTGTACGTTCGCAACAGCTTCGCCACGCAGGAGTATTCGTCGATGCTCAACATCCGTAGTGCAAGTGACTGGAATAAGTTCATCCAGATGGTGAAAGATGCCAAGAACGCATACGACGTGAACGCTATCCTTGCTGCCGACATCACCGTCAGCGACTATGTGGGAGACAGCAGGGATGCTTACTATCGCGGAACGTTCGACGGCAACGGACATACACTGACCTTCAACAAGTCGGGCTTCACGGAGAATTACGTTGCTCCCTTCCGCTATGTGGGCAATGCTACCATTAAGAATCTGCATACGGCAGGCTCCATCCAGTCCAGCGGTACATACGCGACTGGTCTCGTGGCAGCCCTTATCAATAATACCACTGTTACCATTGAGAACTGTCAGTCGTCTGTTAAGCTGAACTGTACAGGCAGTGGTGACAAGACGCTCGGCGGCTTCGTGGGACGACTGCAAGATTGTACGCTTACGATTCGCAACAGTAAGTTCGACGGCAGTTTCGAGGGTGCCAACAGTTGGGGTCACGGCGGCTTCGTAAGTTGGGCAGCCACCAACACTAACGTAACTATCGAGAACTGTCTCTTCGACCCCGACCATCTCAGCACCAAACTCGAAGGCTGCGAAACGTGGGTACGCAAGGATGGCGATTCATCGGCTAAGGTAACGGTAACAAACAGTGAAGCTATCACCCACTATTCACCATCGAAAATCATCATCCGCAACGCCAGCGACTGGGACAAGTTCGTTCAGCTGGTGAAAGACGCAAAGAACAGCTACTATGTGGATGCCATCCTGCAAGCCGACATTAGCGTCAGCAAATCTGTTGGCTCCGACGATGCGCCCTGGCGCGGTACCCTACACGGTAACGGCCATACCATCAATATCAATATCGAGAGTGGCAGTTACAGTTTTGCAGCCCTCTTCCCCAAGGTTAGTGATGTCACTATCACCGACCTGCATGTAACGGGAAAAGTCAATGGCGGTATGCACTCTGCCGGACTTATAGGCGGTGTTTACGGAACGCCCACCATAACTCTTAACCGTGTGTGGGTATCAGTAGAGGTGAACTGCTCAAGCACCCATGCCGGCGGTTTCTTCGGCCATTCAGATAATGCAACTGTGAATATGACCGACTGCCTCTTTGACGGCAGAGTTAACACTAATAATGCGGACAATTCTTATACTGGTGAAATCATCGGCTGGAGTGGAAATGGGAACTGGTCTTTACAGCGTGTCTACGACAACGGCTGGCCGAAAGCTCATTGGATGTTTTTCTGTAATCGGCATGAAGGAGCATGGTCGAGTTGGGGAACCAATAGCAACAGTTACACCATTACCCGTCACGGCTGGGGTAATGTAAATCAACACGACAAGACCGACCAGAGTGAAGTGGTCAGTCTGATGAACGGCAAGCAAGCCGGTACATGGCATCTTGTCAACGGCAATGCCGTACCAGTTATGCAGACTACAGAGAAAAATCTGACCGCAGCCCAGCTGGTGGAGACCTTAGGCAAGGACAACTGGACGGTTGTCAACGGCAAGGCAGTGCCCAAGTCGAAGACGTTGACCGAGACGACCGATGGCGAGGGCGATGCCGCACTGGATAACCTTGCCACCTGGACGAAGGTTGGCGACACCGTGGTGCCCACGACGACACAGACTGCCGACGTGAGCTACAGCACTATCAACGACCCGAACCTGAAAGACCTGTTCTATCACTCTGGCACTGGCAAGATCGACAAGCAGCTGCTGGCCGAGACGCGCCAGAGCAGCGTGGTGCTGACATGGAACACCGACGGCAACCCCGTCGACTACTTCATCGTGTACCGCCGCGAGGCCGGCCAGGGCGACGACAAGTGGGTTGAGATAGCCACCAACCTGGACCAGATGACCTATGAAGACAAGACCGTATCGCCGCTGAAGAAGTATCAGTATAAGGTACTCGCGACATCCGACTGTGAGGGCAGTCACACCAGCGAAACCTCAGTGGCTGATGGTGCCTGCAAGAATACTGGCCGATTAGAGGGCTACGTGCGCTTCAATGACGGCACTGGTGTAGCTGACGTGGTAGTGAATATATCAAGTGGCAAAGAGCAAATAGAAGCACGCACTGACGAGAGCGGACACTACGTTGCCGACGAACTGCCATATCAGGGTCTGACGACCATCACGTATAACGTGACCGTTGTAGGAGGTGTGGAGGCTGATGTGTCTTCATATTCAGTAACCTTCAATGGCGAGGTAAACGATGTGACGGTGAGAGAGTTTGTCATCACTAATGGCAAGCGCTTCTCTGGCACCGTGCTTTATGACGGCACCAGCATACCAGTGAAGGGTGTCAAATTCCTGTTAAACGGCAAGATGCTGCACAACGCAGCGGGCAAGCCGGTGGAAACTGACGAGGAGGGTAACTTCTCATTCCGCGTGAAGCGTGGCGATAACACCATTCAGGCGGTGAAGGACGGCCACACATTTGTGGACAAAGGCATTTATAAGCATAATTTCATAGGCGACGTGGCAGCCTACACCTTCCGCGACGCTACGAAGGTGAAGCTCATAGGCCGCGTGGTAGGCGGCAAGGATCAGGGTGATCTGCCATTAGGCAACAACCTGTCGAAGAATAACCTTGGCGACGACCTGCAGATGGTGTTCGCACTCGAAGGCGACACTAAGTCATGGTTGGTGAAGGATGTACAGCATCCTGAGATTACTGAGCGCGACACCGTATATCTGCATACAGGCGGCGCTCACCAGACAAAGGCGAAGACAACGCGCAAGCGTATCGACGTGACGCCCGACCCAGTGACAGGCGAGTATGTGCTGATGCTGCCGCCAGTGCGCTGGAAGGTGCAGCAGATAAACTGTAAGGGTTATCCTACGCTCTATCAGAACGGACAGGCTAATGACGTAATAGACCTGACTGACTGCCTAACCCAGAAGGATACCACCTACGTGGGCAGCTACAGGGATGTGGACAACAGAACCATACATGAGCCAAAGGCATCATATAACGCCATATATAACAGAATATATCGCAGCCCTGTGGAACTGACCTACAAGCAGCTGAACTATGACGAGTTTGACTACTTAGGCGACAAGAACTATAACGCCACCAACCTCAAGGGTGAAAAGGTGCAGGTGCCGCTGGCATATATGAATCCTAAGGATAAGACTAAGGCTCTCTACACCTTCGATCACCCAGTGTTCAGCCTGGAGCGTAAGTACTACATACAGGTGCAGGTGGCTGAGCGCTATGTATATAACAATGACTATACGGCAGAGAAGGTTGACTATGTACGCATAGGAGGCGGTATGGCTACCATGCATAACGGCATGAAGAACGGCGTAGCGGTAGATACGCTGCGCCTGGACGACATGGGACAGGCAACATTCATGGTGAGCGCTGACCGCGTGGCGCAGCCAATAGGCATAGATAACGCCCTGAGAACAGTGACCTTCAGTGCCGAGCAGGACGGAACCCACTTTGAGGCAGAACCCCTGCACGCCTATGTGCTCAACCTGTTCCCTATAGGCAGTGCTAAGGAACTGCTGACTGACGGCCAGCCGCTGCTGTTCGACATACTGCGTGACCCACCTGGAGCCTACAGTTCGTCAACGCTCGCCAAGGGCGCTACGCTCAATAATTCGTATGCTATGAATCTGTCAATGGCTGGCGGCTTGAATTTCAACTTCTCGGTGGCTGACAAGACGGACTGGATGGAAGGCGACTTTGATGGTATATATAGTGATATCCTTTATGAATATGTCGGTTCCTTTGACGGTGTCGAGCACGGCTCGGAGAAGGTGGACGTAAATTACTCTGAGTTAGTGTTCAACTATAACGGCAGCAAGGCTTGGTCGCACACGATGGTGCTCTCCGACGCTGTCAGCACCAGCGGCGACCCCAGCATGGTGGGTGCCGACGCCGACCTCTACATCGGCCAGGTGCAGAACGTGCAGGTGACACCGCTGTCGAGCATCAGTGTCCTCACCGACTCGGTGTATCAGTCACGGCTGGCACAGGCGGGCATCGGCCAGGTGAATACGAAGGGCGACATGACGAAGTATGCCAAGTATGGCACGCTGGTCCACATTGCCGACGGTGTGGATGCCGACGGCAAGAAGTTCCACTTGGTGCGTGACGTGTCGCTCGGCTACGGCCCGAAGCTGAAGTCGAACTTCATCTATTCGCAGAAGCAGATTCTGGAGCAGATAATACCTGACAAGGTGGGCGAGATACTCAACCTGATGTTCATTGGCAGTAAGACGGATGCGCAGGCTGTGGCAAACGCTACGCACAAGCCTGTTTATCGCTCGCTGCGCGAGCCTACCGACCCGAAGTTCGCGCTGCCCAACAAGAAGTACAACACGACCGTTGAGACGCCAAACGACACTACGCACTACATCATAGTATTGCCTACTGGCGCGGACAGTAGCAAATATCCCGACGAAATAGCTGAGAAGGGTGAGATTATCTATGCTTGGACAAAGATGATTACCCAGAACGAGCGCGAGAAGCTGAACGCTACCGACCTGGTGAACAGCTACGACATTGGTGGTGCACAGGGAGTGAACTACAGCGAGACGTTCAGCAGCAGCTATTCTAACTCTACGTCGATGTACTTCCCATTCGGCGTGCAGCCTGACTACTTCGGCGGCAAGGGCACAGGCACCATCTCGTCGATAGCTTCTACCATTACCAACTATATTGGCGGTGCTATCTTCGGCTATCTGGAGTCGTTAAAGAAACTCGACCCGTCGGCTTCTCAGGGTAAGGGAAGCAAAGGCAAGGAATCATCAACGTCAATCAAGTTTGAAGGCTGGTACTTCCGTTGGTCACTGACCCCAGTGCTGACTTCGCAGACAATTGGCACCAACAGCCTGTCGAACGAATATAACCGCACGACATCGTTCACCCTTGCTGCAGCTCCGACGAGCCGCCTGAGCGTGGACGTATATCGTGTTCCGATGGCTGATCCTACCACTGTCACGGGCAAGTGGAATCCGGAGGATGTGTATAGCAACTACAATTTCCAGAACATCACCAAAGAGACAATGGATTATCTGAGCAGGGAGGCTAACGTGCCTCAGCACGCTTCGCCATGCAGCTTCGTGTTCCGCACACGTGGCGGCTATACCTCTAACCCATGGGAGGACGCCCGCAAGACACGCTTCTACCAGGCTGGTTCGCTACTCGACGAGCGCACGCTGAAGATAGATAACCCAACCCTCAGCCTTGACAAGCACAGTGTGAGCGGTGTGTCTGTAAACGATGCTGCGCGCTTCAAGGTTTATCTGTCTAACGAGAGCGAGAAGCCAGAGGCTACTGGCGGCATGAGCGTATTCACGCTGTTCTCGGTAGATAAGGCTAATCCTAACGGAGCAAAGCTGAGCGTAAACGGACAGACGCTGACCTCTGGCGGCATGAACGTATCGGTAGTGCCGGGCATGACCACGCAGCTGGAAATGGAGGTGCGTGCAGGTAACGGTTTCGACTATGAGGGATTGACCCTCGGCTTGATGTCGCCTGGCGATGCCGACCATACTGTGACAACCGCATCGTTCGATGTACACTTCCTGCGTGAGGCAGGTGCGGTGAACATATCGGTACCTGCCAACAAGTGGGTGCTGAATACCAGCGCACAGAAGGACCCAGACCGCGGTTGGTACATACCTGTGACCATAAACGGATTTGACCGCCATCAGCATAACTTCGACCATATAGAATTCCAATATAAGGAGACGCAGCGTGGCGACGACACGTGGACGAACCTCTGTTCGTACTATGCCGACTCGCTGCTGATGGCTAAGGCTAACGGCGTATGTGAGATGATGAAGCCAAACGACAACATCGTCACGCAATTCTATGGCGAAGGCTGGGAGATAGAGCGCAGCTACGACCTGAGGGCAGTACTCTTCTGCCGCAACGGTGGCTCGTTCCTGACTATGCCGTCGAATGTTATCAGCGGTATCAAGGATACACGCCGTCCGCAACTGTTCGGCACGCCTGAACCAAAGAGCGGATTGTTGCACCAAGGAGAGAATATAGTGTTCAACTTCTCGGAGGATATAGAATACAATAACCTGAGCAGCACCAACAACTTTGAGGTGAAGGGCGAGGTGAACAACGGCGACCTTTCAGAGATGGTGAGCGTGCAGTTCAGCGGACAGGCAAGTATGGAAACTGAGGCAAATCGCAACTTCAGCGGAAAGGACCTGACCATAGACCTGCAGATAAATCCTGCTGAGACGGGTCGCGATATGCCGATCTTCTCACACGGAGGCAACGGACAAAAACTGCAGCTGTGGCTGACCAGCGACAGAAAGTTGCGTGCGATAATCAACAAGCAGACTTTCGAATCGCAGTTGCCAATCAAGGAGAGCGGCTTCAGCCCTATAGCTATAAGCATAGACCAGAAGAACAGCACACTGATGTTCTACTGTGACGGCGTGATAATAGGCAAGGACTACAAGATAGAAGCCCCATATACTGGTACAGGTCCGCTTATCTTCGGACGCACCAACGAGCTCGAACGTTCAACAAGCCAGTACTACGAGGGCCGCATGATGGAGGCTCGCCTGTGGTATCGTGCTATGAGCGCAGGAGTAGTAGGCACATACAGCCTGCATCGCCTGACGGGCTACGAGAAGGACTTGGTGGACTACTACCCGATGAATGAAGGCTCTGGCGACTATGCCGTTGACCACACTCAGGGTGCCAATGCCAAGTTGATAGGCACCAGCTGGGCAATACCGCGTGGAATGTCGCTGCACCTGAACAAGGAAGACAAGGGCATGCGACTGACTAATAATGCCATCAACAGCACCGCCGAGCAAGACTACACGCTGATGTTCTGGTTTAAGACCGACAATAAGGGAGACGGCACACTGCTGTCAAACGGACGAGGACTGAAGGAGGACAGCGGCGCAAAGGACCAGTTCAACATAGGATTTGAGAAGGACAAGCTGATGTATCGCTCAAACGGCTTCGCTACCGAGATTTCTGGCAAGTGGAACGACAATCAGTGGCACCACTACGCAATGACTGTCAATCGCGCCCACAACGTAGCAAACATCTATGTGGACAAGAAGCAGATTACGACGTTTGGCACTGACAGTCTTGGCGGCATTAGCGGCGAGAACATGATGATTGGCGCTACCCGTTACAGTACTACAGGTGTGAATACTCAGGAAGGCGTAACGCCGCTGAGTGGTAACATCGACGAACTGATCTTCTTCCAGCAGGCACTGCCGCAGACGCTTATCAGCAGCTATGCGACAAAGAGTCCGCAGGGCGATGAGTATGGACTGATGTCATACCTGAGCTTCGACCATCAGGAGCGCAATGCAAAGAACGAAATAGTCATGGCTCCTTATGCATACAGCAGGAAGCTACACCTGGACGAAAAACGCAATATTCGCTACCAGCAGGATCCTGCGACGATGCAGTTTACGAACATACCTGTGCGCGACTATCTGTTTGCTGATGATATAAGTAAGGTAACGGCACACATCGATGCTTCTATGGCTGCTCCGGTGGTACCATTTGAAGAGCTGCACAACCTGAACTTCTCGTACATAGGCAAGGGTAACCAGCTGTTAGTGGAGCTCGATGAGCCTGCTGCCAAGCTGCACCACTGCAACATATATGTGACGGTGCGCGACGTAGAGGACAGGAACGGCAACATGATGGCTTCGCCGAAGACGGCAAGTTATCTTGTTACCAACAGCAGCCTGGAGTGGTTGGTGAACCAAGTTGAGCACACTACCAAGTATGGCGTAGGCGAGGAGCTGACACTGTCATTCTACAACTACGGAGCCACAAACCACACATATAAGATTGAGAATTGTCCGAGCTGGCTCACGCTCAGCAACTATGGCGACGTGCTTGCACCACAGAGTCTGGGAGGCGTATCGGCTGTAATCAACAAGGACCTGAACATCGGCACATATAATGAGATAATATATCTGACCGATGAAGAGGGCATAACCGAGCCGCTGTACCTGAACCTGACAGTGGAGGGCGAGAAACCAGAATGGGCAAACAATATAAACAACGACCTGCTGCAGTACTCAATGAGCATCAGCGGACAGGTATATCTGTATGGAGAACTGGACACTGACTCACGCGACATAGTGGGTGCTTTCGACAGCCAGAACGTATGTCACGGATATGCTAACATCAGCCACTCAGAACAGACTGGCGAGACGGCTCTGTACATGACTGTTTATGACAACAAGATTGAGGGCAGAGACCTGAAGTTCAGACTGTGGCAGTATAGCACTGGACGCGAGATAGTGCTGGAAGCTAAACCGGCTATAAAGTTTAAGCAGGATGCTATACTGGGTGCTGATACGCCAATACGCTTCGAGGGCGGCGATAATTTCGTACAGTACTTCAAACTGAAGAAGGGCTGGAATTGGGTATCGTTCAACGTCAGCAGCAAGAAGAATACTATCAACTCACTGCTGGGCAGCATGCCTTGGAAGAATGGTGACGCACTGACCGTGATAGGCAGCAACAAAGCAATGGTATATGATAACGGTGAATGGACAATCTCTGGTCAGGTGCAGGATGTTCCTATCTCATCGAAGAGCGCTTACGCTATCATGGTTCATGAGGATTGCACATTGCCTGTAGAGGGTACCGTGGTCATGGACAAGGATGAGCGCACCATTGATGTGAAGCAAGGATGGAACGGCATAGGATATACTCCGACCGTGAACCTGAGCGTAGAGACGGCACTGAGCGACTACTACGACTATGCACAACCAGGCGACGTGATAAAGAGTCACACGGAGTTTGCCTACTTCACAAAGTCGGGCAACAGCGGACAGTGGCGCGGAAGCCTGCAGTACATGAAGCCTGGCGAGGGATACATGATGCTGCGCAAGGGTAACGACGATGTATCGTTCACGTATCCGTACTTCGACATGGGCAGCAACTCTGGTGGAAATAACGCTCAAGTCGCAAAATCCGCATCATCAGTGAAGGCACTCAGCGCAGTTCAGAGGACATGCAGTACGATGAGCCTCTCTGCCGTAGTCAATGGATTTGAAACCGAGGAGGGCGACCTCTTGGTGGCATATTCTGACGGCGAGGTAGTAGGATGTGAAGAGGCAAGAGCGGAAGGTGAGAACTTTACCGACGCTGAAGGCAAGCCGCTATTCTTCATGAGCATCGCAGGAAAGGCTAAGCAGCCTATCAGATTCGTCATCGAACGCGACGGAGAGATAGTAGCCTCTACTCGCGACATCATGACCTTCCTGACGGATGCTGTCATCGGAAGTCCGGAAGAACCGACTGTTATCAACTTCGCCGATGCTTCAGCCAACGAGGATGACAAGTGGTACACCATCGACGGACTCCCATTGCAGGACAAGCCTACACGTAAGGGCGTCTATATCTTCAATGGTAATAAGGTCGTGATTAAGTAAACAATAAAATAATGAAAACTATGAATAAGATAAAATTAGCATTCGCACTGCTTGCAGGCCTTGTTTTCGGGGCTTGCAGCAGCGACGATGGCGGCGGTAATAATAATGCTAAATACACAGAGACCGCAGTCAGCGAGGCTCCCGTATGGCAGGTGGATTGGAACTACAACCATGAGCGCCCTGACTGGAAGGAGCCGACAGTGACTTACGAAAACTGGACCATACTGATGGTGCAGATAGAGGAGGAACTGCAGCCATACGTGACCAAGGACGATATGATGGCAGCATTCGTGAATGACGAACTGCGAGGTCTGGCTCCTAGCCCTGCTACAAACTTGAGCGGCAAGCAGACGGATAAGGCGAAGTTCATAATAAAGGCTGGTGGCAACGAGATAGGCTCGGAGACGGTGAACATCTCACTGAGATACTACTGCCATAAGCTGAAGCAGATATTCACGCTGTCAGAAAACATGAAACTGGACGCTGACGTGAGTACGGGCATCGACGAGAACTATATACCTGAGTTTACCAAGGGTTCTGCAAAGTATCCCGTTGTGAAGACAGTAGGGGCGGAGAGTCATCTGACAAGGGTCGGCATTCCGTTTGCTGACGGCAATATCGTAGGTGCCTTCGTGGGCGATGAATGCCGTGGTTTGGTAAAGCTCACAACATCGGGCAGCACACCACTCGTCATCTACGGCCGCGTAGCAGGAGAATCAGTGACACTGAAGTGTTACGATGCAAAAAAGGGTATCCTGTACACCATACCCGATGCTTTGAATATGTAAGGGGGACTTTAACTTCTTAACTTCAAAAAAAGCTGACTGGGCAAATCGCCTGGTCAGCTTTTTTACTGTCATTTGTCTTCATTTTCACTTCTCAACATCATTTCGGCATAGCGTCGTCCGAGTTCTCTGTAGCCTTCGGCGGTGAAGTGGAGACGGTCTGCCTTGCCGGGGCAACCAAGTGACGGTACTACTCGTGCTGTGGGAATCACCAGTGGCATCGTTGCTATAATGCTGTTATGCAACCAGCAGGCACCATTGTCTTGCATTGATAATAGTTCGCCAACCAACAACGGACATTCCTCGGCTTTCAGTCCTAGGTCCTTCAGCATTCGTTCGTAAATCACTTTCACACGCTGGGGCCAGTCGCGCTGACCGTTATCCGTACATCCCTGATGTAAAAGAATGCCCTTAATCACGCCTGCCTTTTGTGCTTCTTTCGCCATAGCTATGAGTCGTCGGTATGGATGACGGTCGTATGCCTTGCTGAAATTCTGCAACCAGTCAGGTGCTCCTGACAGATAGTTCTCTGCTTTGTCTTCATCGAACAGGTCGATGCTGCACCCGCCTATAGATACGTTTATAACTCCGATGCTCACCTCCTCAGGTAATTTTTCTACCATCGTGCGACCGAAGTAATCAGCTGGTGTCAGACCGTTGTTTTCACGACAGAGTGGGGGTACTGCTACATACCACTTGCCCATCTTCCTGCCTGTACGCTTGAAATCTACTGCTGCCATCATCTTGAATCGGGTGCTGATGCCTTCACGGTCCTGCGGTTCTATGCTTGCATTTCCTTCCATATTCGACTGTCCGAAACACAGATAAATATGGAAATTCGGGTCAAACTCCGTCGGCTGCGGAATTTCTCCCGCTGCATTTTTACCGTCATTGAAGTTGAGTACTGTGTTTTTCTCATAAAAACTGCCTACGTCGCTCTTCTTCTCCTGAGCAAATACTACACTGGCAGTGAGCATAAAAGCTAAAGTCAGAATGGATTTCATGTTTTAAACGGTTAGAGGTTAGCGGTTAGTGGTTAGCGAGTTGAATTGAAAAAAGGAACTCTAACCACATGCGGTTGAGTTCCTTTTCCGTATATGTCTGTTTTGTTTAGTTTTCGAACATATAGAGGAAGGTAGCGATACCTTCGAGGGCAGGCTTCTTCTCGTCTTCGATGTCGAGACGGAATTTGATTTCTACCTTGGCAGTACCGCGCAGGTTGGCAATGTTGTAGAGGCTGCAGGTGAGCTGTACGCGTTTGCCGGCAAGCACTGGAGTGCCGAATTTCATCTTGTCCATGCCGTAGTTGACCAACATCTTGATGTTGTTGGCATCTACTACCTGACGATAGAGGTAGGGCAGGAGAGAGAGGGTGAGATAACCATGTGCGATTGTTGACTTGTAAGGACTCTCTGTCTTTGCACGTTCTGTATCGACATGTATCCACTGATGGTCGAGGGTGGCATCAGCAAAGAGGTTGATGCGCTCCTGTGATACTTCAATCCATTCAGATTTGCCGAGTTCTTTGCCTAAGTATGATGCAAATTCGTCGTATGAGTTTACTGTTATTAGTGCCATGGATTATAGTTCTTATGTAATAATTGAACAGGTTTGGATAAAATTTGAACAACACAGGTGTGTAAAAAGAGGATATCCACCATAATGTGTGAGCAGGTGGACATCCTCCTATAGTGGAGTGTTGATTAATCCTCCTTCTTGTTGCCTGAAAGCTTTTCCTTGATACGTGCTTTCTTACCTGTAAGATCGCGCAGGTAGTAGAGTTTAGCACGACGAACCTTACCAACTTTGTTGATCTCGATAGAGTCAATGTTTGGTGAGTCGATTGGGAAAATACGTTCAACACCTACTGTTCCAGACATCTTGCGGACAGTGAAACGCTTCTTGTCGCTTTCACCTGCAATCTTGATTACAACTCCGCGGTAGAGCTGGATACGTTCCTTTGAACCTTCAATGATTTTGTAAGCAACTGTGATAGTGTCACCTGCCTTGAAGTCTGGGAACTGCTTCTTTTCTGCTGGAGCCATTGACTCCTGAGCAACTTTAATTAAATCGATAGCCATAAATTTTTTAGTTTATGTAAGTAAATGACGAAGCATTCTCTGACTACGTGTTCAGACAGCGGCTTCGCAAAGCGGGTGCAAAGGTAAGCTAAATTGTATGAAATACAAAATAAATTGTGCAGATTTTTATTTCTGAGTCATATTGATACGTTTTCGTCAGTTTTTGATATTAATTTTTTGCTGCGTATGTGGAAAAGATGTGTATATTTGCAGCGAAATATCAATATGAAAACTAATTATTATGGAAAAAACATGGCGTTGGTTCGGTAAGAACGACAAGATTACTCTGCAGATGTTGCGTCAGATTGGCGTGGAAGGTATTGTTACTGCTCTGCATGACATCAAGAATGGTGAAATATGGCCGGTAGAGGCTATCATGGACATGAAGAATTATATCGAAACTGCTGGTCTGAGATGGTCGGTGGTGGAGAGTCTGCCTGTATGTGAAGCCATCAAGTATGGAGGACCGGAACGCGACCAACTCATCGAGAATTATAAGGTGAGTCTGGCAAATCTGGGTAAGTGCGGCATTCATACTGTCTGCTATAATTTCATGCCTGTGCTGGACTGGGCTCGTACAGAATTGGATCACCCATGGGAAGACGGTTCTACGAGTCTTTTCTTCAATAAAGTGAAGTTTGTGTATTTCGATAAGTATATCCTGAAGCGTGAGGGTTGTGAGGCTGACTATACTGCCGATGAATTGGCGAAAGCTGCTGAGATGGCTAAGACGATGACTCCGGA
>DEJD01000056.1:46842-56780 GCA_002353215.1 Prevotellaceae bacterium UBA2757 | reverse complement strand
CGTGCCAACTGGAAATATTTCCTTGAGGCTATCATGCCTACATGCGATGAATACAATATGAATATGTGTGTACACCCTGACGACCCGCCAATGCCGCTGTTGGGTCTGCCACGTGTGGTAACCTGCGATAAGGATATTGAGTGGTTCCTGAATGCTGTACCTAATCCGCATAATGGTTTCACGTTCTGTTGCGGTTCGTTGTCGGCTGGCAAACAAAACGATGTACCTGCGTTGGCTCGTAAGTATGCTAAGCGCACCCATTTCGTACATCTGCGTTCGACAGACGTGATGGAAAATGGCGATTTCATCGAAGCTGACCACCTGAAAGGACGTGCTAACCTGATTGAGGTGGTTAAGATTTTCCAGGAGCAGAATCCAGACCTGCCGATGCGTGTGGATCATGGCCGTTGTACTCTTGGTGACGAGGATAAGGGCTATAATGCCGGTTATTCGTTTCACGGCCGCATGATGGGCTTGTTGCAGATGGACGGCGTTATGGCTGCGGTGAAGTATCTTTGTAGTAAAGTTTAAAGTTTAGAGTTTAAAGTTTAAAGTCGTGAAGAATATGGATTTGAAAGGAAAAATTGCTGTTGTTACTGGTGGTACGGGTGTGCTGGGCAGTAATGTTAGTCAGGGCCTGTTGGAGGCAGGTGCTACTGTAGTGATTGTTGGTTCGCGTCAGGAGACTGTGGATAAGGCTTTGGCGAAGCTGACTCCTGTGGCTGAGGCTCATGGAACTACTGTTACGGGTTTTGCTTGTAATATGTTGGATCATGATGCTATTACGGAACTGACGGAGAAGGTGAAGAATCAGTTTAAGCGGGTTGATGTGCTCGTGAATGCTGCCGGCGGTAATGTGGCTGGTGCGAATATCATGGACGACATGAATGTGTTTGAGTGTGATATGGATGCCCTGAAGAAGGTGGTTGACCTGAACTTGTGGGGAACTGTATATCCATGTCTGTCGTTCGGTAAGATTATGGCTGAACAGAAGAGCGGAAGTATCATCAATGTGAGCAGTATGGCTGCTTATGATGCTCTGAGCAGGGTAATGGGGTATAGCATTGCCAAGGAAGGCGTGAATGCTCTAACGAAGTGGCTGGCTCAAGACTTTGCCCGTAAGTATGGTGATAAGATTCGTGTGAATGCCATCGCTCCTGGTTTCTTTATCGGAGAACAGAACCGCAAGGCGCTGCTAAACGAGGACGGAAGTCTGACGGAGAGAAGTCATAAGGTGCTGAATAAGACTCCGATGGGACGCTTCGGAGATATCTCGGAACTGAACGGTATTGTGCGTTTCCTGGCAAGTGACGAGGCAAGTTTCGTGACTGGCACTATCATTCCTGTAGATGGAGGATTCAGCAGTTTCAGCGGAGTGTAAGAGAATTGACAATTGACAATTGATAATTGAAAATTTAGAATTTTTTTGGTTTTCTCTGACTGACTATCTATCTTTGTGGAAAATTTCAATTTGTTGTAAATTTATATTATGAAAAAACATCTACTTTCTATCGTCTTCGTTGCTGTTGCACTGATGACTTCAACTGTTGCTGATGCACAGATTCGTTTTGGTATTAAGGCTGGTCTTAACCTCAGTTCTCTTAGTCTTACAAGCAAAGAAAATTTTAATTGGAGCTATAAGCATCAGGCTGGTTTCCACGTGGGTGCTGTAGTTGATTTCAAGGTTCCATTGGTTGGTCTTGGTGCTGATGTGTCTGTTCTCTATGATCAGCGTAATTTCAAAACTGCCAACTATGATGCCAGTGGTAAATTCGACGGCACATACAGCAATGACAAACTGAAGTATATTTCTATTCCAATCAATATTAAATATACTTTCGGATTTGACGAGGTTGCAAGTCTTTATCTCGCTACAGGTCCTCAGTTCTCATTCAACGTAGATAATGCAGGTCTGACTCTGGATATTCCTGATTCAGCTGGAAAAATCATTAATTCTTTCAAATCCAAGAATTTTGACTTTTACTGGAACGTAGGTATCGGTTTCACTGTAATTAACCATATACGTCTGGGATATACTTATAACATCCCATGTACTAAGTCGGTTGACAGTCCTCAAGGTTCGGTAAAGAACAAGACTAACCAGATTACTCTGACTTATCTTTTCTAAACAGATATAAATCCTTACGGGTGAAAGATTACGCAGATATATTAGTCCCCGTACCCTTTGACAGCTTCACATACTCTATTCCGCAACAGATGCGGGGACAGATTATGCGAGGCTGTCGGGTTATTGTGCCCTTAGGCAAGAGCAAAACTTATGTGGGGGTCGTGCTGCGCGTGCATGGACAATGTCCGCAGGGTGTGGAGGTGAAGGAGATTCAGGAATTGCTTGACAGCGAACCCGTAGTCAGTGAACAGCAGTTTAAGTTTTGGCAGTGGATAGCCAATTACTATATGTGTCCGTTGGGTGATGTGTTCAAGGCGGCTCTGCCAGGTGGTATGAAGAGGGCATTGAAACGTAGCTACAAGACTGTTGAGGATATATACAAAGGACAACTCGGTGAGGCTGGGGCGGCTCTGCAATACAAGGGACTGACAGAAGCACAGAAGGGTGCGATGGATGCTATCTGCGAGTCGTTCGAGAGTAAGGATATCACCCTGTTGCATGGAGTGACGTCGAGCGGAAAGACAGAGATTTACATTCATCTGATATATAAATATATGATGGAGGGCAAACAGGTGTTGTACTTGTTGCCCGAGATAGCTTTAACCACACAAATCACAGAACGTCTGCAACGCGTTTTTGGCGATGAAATGGGGGTTTATCATTCTAAGTTCTCTGATAAGGTGAGGTTTGAGGTGTACCAACGACAAACGTCAGCCAATCCGTATAAGCTGATTCTCGGCGTGCGTTCGAGTGTGTTCCTGCCGTTTCAGAACTTAGGACTTATTATTGTGGACGAGGAACATGACGGCAGTTATAAGCAGCAGGAACCTGCTCCGAGGTATCATGCCCGCAATGCGGCACTGATGCTTGCCAAGATGTGTGGTGCGAAAACTTTGCTGGGTACGGCGACACCCTCGTTTGAGTCGTACCACTATGCCAAGAAGGGGAGGTATGGGTATGTGCAGCTGACCCAGAGGTACTTGGGACTGCAGTTGCCCAGCGTCACTGTGGTTGACATAAAAGAACAAAGGAAACGTAAATTGATGAATGGCGCCTTCAGCAGTGTGCTTGTGGATGCTATGCATGATGCACTGGAGAAGCATCAGCAGGTGATACTCTTCCAGAACCGCAGGGGGTACAGTTCGTTTATCGAATGTAAGCAATGCGGATGGGTGCCAAGATGTCCGCACTGTGATGTGAGTCTGACTTACCACAAGAAAACCAAAATGATGACTTGCCACTATTGCGGATATGCAACCAGACCGCCAACGAAATGTCCGAACTGCGAGGAGACGGATTTCACAGATGTGGGTTTGGGTACGGAAAAGGTGGAAGACCAGATACATGTGATTTTTCCTGAGGCTAAGACCCTTAGGATGGACTTGGATACGGCAAAGACGAAGAATCAGTATGAACAGATAATAGGTGCTTTTTCGAATCGTGAGGCTGATATACTCATAGGTACGCAGATGGTGACGAAGGGACTGGACTTTTCGGATGTGTCTGTAGTAGGGGTACTCAATGCTGACACGATGCTCAACCAACCGGACTTCCGCAGTTATGAACGGAGTTTTCAGACTCTCTCGCAGGTAGCTGGCAGAGCAGGAAGAAAACACGAGGCCGGTAAGGTGATTCTGCAAACAAAGAACGGGGATGCGGACATAATAAGACAAATAGCAAAGAATGATTACTGGGGTATGTACTACCAACAGATGGTGGAGAGGAGGGATTTTAATTATCCGCCATTTCAACGTCTGATTTATATCTATCTGCGCCATCGAGATAATGAACTGTTGGAACATATAGCAATAGAGATGGCTGAACACCTGAGAGGTGTGTTCGGAGAGAGTGTGCTGGGACCGGATTGTCCTCCAGTGGGCAGGATTCAGTCTTTGCACATACGAAAGATTATGCTGAAGGTGGAACCGACTTTGTCAACAGAAAAGGTGCGTCAGGCGCTGAATGATGAAAAAATGCGAGTAATGGCTCAACCTGTTTGCCGAAATATCAATATCTATTTTGATGTGGATCCGGCGTGAGACAAATGAGAATGAAGAATTAAGAATGAAAAATGAAGAATTGAGAATTAGGAATGAAAAATTGTCGTTTTCATTTTTTAACATTAAGCGAGTTAAACCTTCGGGATTGTTGTTAGTCATAAAGATGTGCAGCCTCGGTATTTCGACATGCGATATCTCGAAAAATGCAGTGGCTTAAAACATGAAACTTTAAAAACAATGATAGTTATGAAAACAAGAGTTTTTTTTGCAGTTATTGCAATGATGTGTGTATTAAGTGCAAGTGCACAGGATGAGAACAATGGAAGACGTCAGAGAATGAATCGAGCTGAGATGATTCAGCGTCAGTCGGAACGCTTGGTGAAGGAGTTGGGTCTCTCGGATGAGAAGGCAGAGACTTTCAAGGTACTTTACCTCGATTATCAGACGGCTCGTCAGAATGCTGCGAATCCGAAAGGGGAAGAAGAGGCTCGTCCAGACATGAATAATCTGACAGATGCTCAGGCTACAGACCTTGTGCAGAAGTATTTCCAAACTCAAGAGGCTCAGCTGAAGGTGGATAAGGAGTACTACACAAAATTCATTGGAATACTGACTCCGTCACAGGCTGTTAAAGTGTTTGTTCCGCAGCGTAGCGGATTCGGACAGGGCCAGCGCAGACAAGGTCAAGGCAGACAGCGCGGCAACGGCGGATTTGGTGGAGGTCGCCAAGGCGGAAATGGCGGTTTTGGTGGAGAATTCTAATCTCCACCATTTTTTTTGCCTGACAACACAATATTTTGCATTTTTTATAGTTTTTAGATAATGTATGCGTCTAAAAACTTGGAACATACTTGCGGTGCTTATACTGAGTGCTGCATCTGTTAAGGCTCAGTGGGATGTGCAGTTTTCGGACTACACAACCCTTAAGTCGTTTTATAACCCTGCAGTGTCGGGTACTGACGGACTGTTGAATGTTGCAGGTACCTTCTCGGCTCAGATGGTAGGATATAAGGGTGCTCCAACTACAGTATTCGTAGCAGCTGATGCTCCTATCTATTTCCTTACTCCGCGTCATGGAGCAGGATTAAGTTTTATGACTGATAAGATAGGTATGTTTTCAACTACTAAGATAGGACTGCAGTATGCATTCAACTTCAAACTGGGAAAGAAAACCAGACTGGCTATAGGTTTTCAGGGTGCTATGCTTAGTGAGAGCATAAATCCGTCGGATGTAGAACTGATCGATGATAACGACCCTGCATTTCCTTCATCAACAGTGTCGGGTAATAGATTCGATATGGGTGCAGGTCTGTATTTCTATCACCCGAAATATTTCATCGGAGTGTCGAGTCAGCACTTGCTCGCTCCGACGATTACGATGGGTGAGAAAAACGAAGTTTCCATTCCGAGAGCTTATTATTTGATGGGTGGATGCAATATTAAAATAAAAAATACGTTATTTTCTTTGGCACCTTCTTTCTTAGTGCAGACCGATATGCAGTCGTGGAGAGAGGATATACAATGCAAATTCTGTATGGATTACGACGGAAAAGTGCTGTATGCTGGATTTGGTTACAGTCCGTCGATTTCAACCACATTCCTCATCGGGGGCAGTTTCCACGGAATTCGTCTTGGGTACTCATATCAGATGTACACCTCGGGAGTAGGAGCAAAGAACGGTGCGCACGAGGTGGTGGTGAACTATCAGGTGGATCTCGACCTGTTCAAGAAAGGCAGGAATGCCCATAAGAGTGTAAGATGGCTGTAGGAATTCATAATGCATAATTCATAATTGACAAGTTTAGAGTTGAAAATTGAAAATTGATAATATAGATATGAAGAAATTATTTGGTTTTATATTGATAACTGCAATGGCGGTCGGTATGACTGCTTGCTTTTCATCAAAGAAGGGAGCTTCAGCCAATGGTGGTGAAGTGACCGGTGTAGGCGGCACGTCGTTTGCTGAACCATCGCCTTATGGTATGGTGCTGGTGAAACGCGGTTCACTGAAGATGGGTTCGGAGAAGACTGATAGTCTGTGGGGTAAGAGCATGCCTTCGAGAGATATCTCTGTGGATGCTTTCTGGATGGATGAGAAAGAGGTCACTAACAGCATGTATCGCCAGTTTGTGTTCTGGGTACGTGACTCCATTATCCGTGAACGTTTGGCTGACCCTGCATATGGTGGTGACGAATCGTATAAGATTGAGGAAGACAAAAATGGTGATCCTGTGACTCCACACCTGAATTGGAATAAGCGTATTCCGGCCAAACCAGACGAGGATCAGGAACGCGCCATTGAAAGTGTATATACTACTCATCCTATAACAGGCGAGAAGATGCTTGATGCTTCACAGATGAATTACCGTTACGAGGTGTTTGACTATGCTATGGCTGCTCAGCGTAAGTATCGTCTGAATCCGGAAGAACGTAATCTGGATACAGATATCACTGTAAATCCAGATGAGGAGATTATCATTTCGAAAGATACTGCATATATTGATGATGCAGGTGTGATTCACCGTGAGACCATCACTCGTCCGCTGTCGTCGATGTGGGACTTCGTGAATACATACATTATTAATATTTATCCTGATACGACTTGTTGGGTGAATGATTTCCAGAATGCGGAGAACCAAACATATATGCGTCTGTACTTCTCACACCCTAATTATAATGAATATCCTGTTGTGGGAGTGAATTGGGAACAGGCAAATGCTTTCTGTAACTGGCGTACGGACTTCCTTTTGCGCGGACTCGGTAATGATGCCAAGTATATACAGCGTTATCGTCTGCCTACCGAGGCAGAATGGGAATTTGCTGCACGCGGAAAGGACGGAAACGAATTGCCATGGGAACAGAACGGAGTAGCCAGTGAAGACGGTTGTTACTATGCAAACTTCAAGCCGGATCGTGGTAATTACACTAAGGACGGAAACCTTATTACATCACGTACAGGTATTTACAGTGCTAATTCAAACGGCCTTTATGATATGGCCGGCAATGTGGCTGAATGGACTTCTACCGTATATACAGAAGCTGGGGTGCTGTCGATGAGTGATATGAACCCGACTCTGACTTATAACGCAGCCAAGGAAGACCCTTATGCGCTGAAGAAGAAGAGTGTGCGAGGTGGTTCGTGGAAAGACCCGGAGAGTTTCATCAAGTCGGCTTGGCGTACAAGTGAATACCAGAATGTCGGTCGTTCGTTTATCGGTTTCCGATGCGTGCGTACTCAGGTGGGAACTGCCGGCAGGGTTAAGGCTACAAAGAGCGCAAAACGTAGCAAACGTAAGTAATACTGTATAGAAAAAATCAATTAGTACACGACTTTAGATAAAGATAATAGTATGGCAAAGAAATATAAGTTAACAGGAATCCAGAAATGGATGGATAGTCAGAAAGGTCAGACTTTCCTGAACTTCGCATATTCATGGGGTGCCTCAATCGTAATCCTTGGTGCCCTATTCAAACTGACACACATCACGGGTGCCGACCTGATGCTTTTCCTCGGAATGGGTACTGAGGTTGTTGTGTTCTTCCTCGCAGGATTCGAACATCAGAATGCTATTGGCGATGATGTGGATAACGCAGCAGAAGAGGCACGTAATGCCATATTTGTGGATGAGTCGGCATTGGCTGGTGCTACAGCTGCCGGCGGCACAATTAATATCAGTGGCGGTGGAGGTGCTGGTATTTCTGAGAGTACAGCCGCTGCTTTGGCCAGTGCTGCTGCAAATCTCGGTAATGCTAGTGCAAGTTCAGAAGGCGGTTCTGCTCCTGCAAAGCCAACACCTGTAACTATCGAAGGTGCTTCGGAACCTATGCCTGTGACTATCTCCGGTTCGACCGAACCTACTCCTGTCAAGATTATCAATGCTGCCGAGTTGGCTGAAAACATATCTGCAGCTCCTGTATTCAATTCTGCTCAGTATTATGGTATGACTCCTGAGATGCAGGAAGCAACGAAGAACTATGTATCGGAACTCATGGAACTGACAGAAACTCTGAAACAGGTGGCAGAACAGTCGAAGCGACTCACTCGCGATTCAGAGGAGATGGAGACTATGAACCGTACGCTTACAGGTATCAACCGATTCTACGAAATGCAACTGCGCAGCGTAGGTACTCAGTCTGCTACTATCGACGAAGTAAACGAACAGACCAAACAACTGGCTAAGCAACTGCAGGAACTCAACGATGTATATGGCAAGATGGTTGAGGCTCTGAAAATGAAACTTGGATAATGGCTACCACAAATAAAGGACAAAAGAAGATTACGCCACGTCAGAAGATGATTAATCTGATGTACGTCGTGCTCATGGCAATGCTTGCCATGAATGTGTCGAGCGATGTGCTGAAGGGTTTCTCTCTGGTGGATGAGGGACTGAACCAATCGAAGGCCAACTCATCTTCGCGTAATGAAGCTATATATAAAGAAATGGAAGCTGCTATGAAGCAGAATCCTGAGAAGGTTCGTCAATGGTATAAGAAGGCGATGAAGGTGCGCTCTATGTGTGACAGCCTCTATAATCTTGCTGATGCTCTGAAGTGGAAGATAGTTCGTGAGGCAGATGGCGATGATGCAGACATTTATAATATCAGAAAACGTGATAATCTGGAAGCAGCTACTCACGTTATGCTGGCTCCGGGTATCGGTCAGGGAGGTAAGTTGAAGAAATCGATTGATACCTTCCGTGAGGGAATCTTGAAAATGTTGAACGACACTGTGCAGAAAAGAATTATCAGCGGAAGTCTTTCGACAAAGGTGCCTGCTAAGGCAGTAAATATGGGTAAGAACTGGCAGGAGTATATGTTTGAGAATACACCTGTCATAGCTGCAGTCACTTTGCTCACAAAACTTCAGACTGACGTGAAATATGCCGAAGGAGAAATTCTATATCAGCTGATTCAGAATATCGACGTAAAGGATGTGCGTGTGAACCAAGTAAATGCCTTTGTCATTCCAGGCTCTAAGACGGTGGTTCGCGGAGGACGATTCACAGCTGACATTGTGATGGCTGCCATAGATACGACTGCCCGTCCTGAAATCTATATAGGTAATACTCTGCTGACTAATTCAAACGGACGCTACGAGACAGTTTGTGGAAGTACCGGTGAATTTAACCTGAAAGGTTATATCGTTATGAAGAATGGTAATGGCGAAACTATTCGTCGTGAATTCTCACAACCTTATACAGTTGTGGAACCATCGGCAACGGTTAGTGCTACGCTGATGAATATGCTCTATGCCGGATTCCAGAACCCTATTAGTGTCAGTGTGCCTGGTGTTTCAGCCAATAGGATTAATCTCACGATGACTAATGGAAGTCTGACAAAACAGGCTCCCGGTAAGTATGTTGCTGTGCCTTCTAAAGTGGGTGAGGATGTGACCTTCACAGTAACGGCGGAGAACGAAGGACGTCATCAGGAAATGGGTAAGTTTACTTTCCATGTGCGTAAATTGCCTGACCCTACAGCTTATATCCAATATACAGATGCTAATGGTAATGCCAGCCGATTCAAAGGTGGCCGTTTGGGTAAACAGACTATTCTGGCAGCTAAGGGTATTGGTGCTGCTATTGATGACGGACTGCTCGATATTCCATTCCGTGTGCTTGGTTTTGAAACCCGATTTGTCGATAATATGGGTAATGTGATACCTGAGGTGAGCGCAGGTGCTGATTTCAGTCAGCGACAAAAGGAAGTAATACGTACGCTTAATCGCGGAAAGTTCTTTAATATAACTCGAGTTCGTGTAATTGGTCCTGACGGCATAGAACGTACACTTCCGTATGCACTTGAGGTAA
>DEJD01000056.1:45057-46834 GCA_002353215.1 Prevotellaceae bacterium UBA2757 | reverse complement strand
AGTTTATAGTTGAGAGTTTAAATTGAAACAGATAAAAACTTTGGATATTATGAAAAGTTTTAAAACTATATTGATGTTGTTGTTGGTAGGTTGTTCGTTGACAACTCTACAGGCACAACCATTAAAGAGTCGTGTTCAGAAGAATAAGTCGAGTCAGACCAACAAGGCTGTGCAGAAGTCTTCTGCTGCATCCAGTCGTGCAGAACTGATGTTTCCTAAGTCGGTAGAGGTGCCTGAAGAGGTTGTATGGCGTCGTGACATTTATCGTACTATCGACCTTACTGAAGGTAATAATGCTGCGCTTTACTATCCTCTTACTCCACAGGGAAATCAGGTGAATCTTTTTACACTGCTTTTCCAATTGATAAATCAAGGTAAGTTGCCGGTATATCGTTATAATACTGATGGATTGGAGAATTTTACGAAAGAAAATCGTATGCACTTCAAGGATATGCTCGATAGATACAATATTCCGTACGAAGTGGCTGGAAATACGATTCGTGTGGATAATGCTGACATTCCATCTAGTGAGGTGCTCAGTTACTATGTGAAGGAATCAAGTTATTTCGATCAGAATACAGCTACCTATAATAGTCGTGTGACAGCATTCTGTCCTGTATTGCACCGTTCTGATGAATATAGCGTAGATCCTGTAAAGTATCCATTGTTTTGGGTTAAGTATGATGATGCAGCAACGTACCTGGCCAGTCATACTCTGATGGTGAGTGACCTGAACAATGCTGCACGTATGTCGATGGCAGACTTCTTTGATTCGAACAAATATCATGGAAAAATCTACATGACTACCAATATGCAGGGTAAGACTCTCCAGGAATATTGTCCTACAGACAGTCTGTTGAAGGGTGAGCAGGCTCGTATTGAGAAACAGATAAAAGACTTTGAAATGCATATTTGGCACGAACCGATAGATTCTGTCGCTTTAGCAAAACAGGATTCTATCGACCAGGCTCAGGGTAACAAAAAGTCTCGTCGTGTAGCCCTTTCTAAGAGCAAAACATCGGCCAGCAAGAGTTCGAAGAGTAAGTCGAGTGGTGGTTCTTCAAGCAGCGGTCCACGTGTCAGTGTACGCCGTCAGCGTCATTAAAAGAAATAGAATAATTTTGCATTTTACTCGTTTAGTCGTACCTTCGCGCCGACTAAACGAGTTCTTTTTATGAAGTATCTTTTATTATTTATATTGTTTGTTGTTTCCGCTTTAGCTGATGCACAGGTCGTAACCCCTTGGCGCATACAAAATATGACAGAACAGGATAAGGCAGAAGCTGCGGGCGGTTTGGATTATGGCAGACTGAAGATGGTTGGTGATACGGCAACTGCTCCGCTACCTCATATAGGTTCGCCTAAGATACCTGTGATTCTTGTGCAATTTAAGAATAAGAAATTCAGTGTGGCTGATACAGATGAAAAGGTTGTAGAACTATATGACCAGTTTTTCAATGCTGGAGAAGGTGTGATGCCAGGACAGGAGGGGAATGAATCTGCTTGTTCGGTGAGAGAATATTTTCGTCAGCAATCGGGTGGACTGTTTACTCCTGAGTTCTCGGTTTACGGTCCTGTGACTCTTTCGGAAAACTATGAATATTACGGAGAAAATTCCGGCGGAAGACAGGATCCGAATATCGGTGCGTTCTATTCAGAGACATGTAAATTGGCTGTTAGGGATTTTCAGGTGGATTGGACAGAGTTCGACAATAGGGATAATGGCAAGGTTGGCTTTGTGTTTTTTATATATGCCGGCAAGGGTGAGAATACTACA
>DEJD01000056.1:14370-45029 GCA_002353215.1 Prevotellaceae bacterium UBA2757 | reverse complement strand
GTATGATCCCAATAATATCTGGCCTAAAGAGGGAGCTTCATCGAAGACTATATCATATGACGATAAATCCGTAACGTTTGGGGCTTATGGCTGTACTTCTGAACTCTATCTGAATGGACAGGATGGAATAGGAGTTACAGTTCATGAATTGGGACACGGACTGGGTTTGCCGGATATGTATGATACCAATTATAAGTCTTTCGGTATGGATATGTGGGATGTGATGGATTCTGGTTGTTATGGTATGACGGGGAAATGGCCTTGTAATTATACAGCATACGAACGTGATTTTATGGGATGGTTCCCGTTGGAAACTCTTGATCCTGACGAGGAATATACTCTTACGCTTGAATCGTTCGAAAAAGGTGGAAAGGCATATAAACTTCCCAATAAAGAAAGTGCGAATGAATATCTGATTCTGGAAAACCGACAAGGCGAGGGCATGGACTCGTACCTGTGTTGTGTAACTCAGGGTTTTTATAATGTGTTTGGAGCTGCCCATGGACTGCTTGTAACACATGTGGATTATTCCAGTTCTGCATGGAAGGGGAATTATGTCAATACGAGTGCTGCTCATCAGAGAATGACAATTGTTCCTGCTGACGGTGAACTGCTTTCTAATGTAAATGGTTTCACAAATGAGCACGCAGAGTCTTTGCATGGAGATCTTTACCCAGGAAATAAGGGAACGACAGAATTAACATCGTATGCTGCTTTTGCAGGTGAACAGTTTACTTTTACTTTAAATAATATTCGAGAAACGGATGACGGGAAGATTATTCTGGATATAAATGGTGGCGACTTAACTGCTATTGATGAGGTAGGAGAGAGTAGTGATGACATATCTCACAAAGATATTTATTCTGTCTCTGGAATGCGTTTGCAGTCGTTGCAGAAAGGATTTAATATAGTAAGGACTGCAGACGGAAAACTAAGGAAGATATTAAGATAAGTGTATTGAATGTAGGTAGTATATCGGAAATATTATTAAAAAAATCATGTTTTATTTTGTATTTCTCACGATTTGCACTACCTTTGCACCCGCAAAAGCGAAAATAAGGCTGATGGCGGGGTAGCTCAGCTGGTTAGAGCGTCGGATTCATAATCCGGAGGTCGAGGGTTCGAGCCCCTCCCCCGCTACAAAAAAAGGACACACACTTGATGGTGGGTGTCCTTTTTTCTTTGGCCGTTATGAAACTGATTACTTAACGATAATCTTGAATTGTGTCAGTTTGGACTTTACAATATATATACCTGCTGGAAGTCCTTTCAGGTCAATCTGAGTTACGTTTTTGGCATTCTTATGAAGAGTAGTTACCTGCTTGCCTAACATATCGTAGATGGCAACCTCTGAGTCGTCTGTTGTCTGTGCGTCTGCGGTGTTTATACTGGCTGCAATCTCTTCAGCTTCCTTGCTGTTGATGGTGAGTTTGCGTATGTCTGCAATGGTGTAGATGACTTCTACCTTGCCAGATGTGAGAGTGAGTTCTGTGTCGGATGAAGCCTTCATAGAGAGATTGTCTGTAAAAGCATAGTTTTCCACTCCGCCATTGTTGAGCCATACGTTAAGAGTGGTCTGGGCATTTCCGTTTATATTAAAAACAAAAAACAGTGCCAGAGTAAGTCCTTTCATAAGGAACGCTGTGAATAACAGTTTTTTATTACTTTTCATCTTTCCAAAGTTTATATGGTCGTGCTAAAAGAAATTTACTATAGTAGCGAGGGTCGCCAGTGACTTCTTTGCCAAGAAATGAAGGTGCTTCATATTCCTCATCTGGGGAATTGAGTTCGATTTCAGCAAGTACCATACCTTCGTTATCACCATGAAATTCATCGATTTCAACGACATGTTTGCCACTTTTCACCAAGTATCTATCCTTTATGATAGCTCCTGGTTTGCAAAGTTTAAGTAGTTGGTCGGCATCCTCTAGTGATATCTCAGTTTCAAACTCGTAACGACACAACCCCGTTGGGTCAGAATTCCCCTTGATGGTAAGGTATGCTTTGTCGCCACTAACGCGGATGCGAACTGTCTTTCCGGGTTCTGTTGCAAAATACCCCTGTTTGATAGTTGTCATGTTGTAGGCAAGGTGTTTGTACTCACCTATTACGAGAAATTTACGTTCTATTTCGATGTGCATAGTATTGTGAAATACTTAAAGGTTAATTAGTTTCTGTAGAGAACTCCATGAGGTAAGCCTTGATGAAACCGTCCAGTTTTCCGTCCATCACTCCTCCTACGTCACTTGTCTGATAGTTTGTGCGATGATCCTTCACACGGCGGTCGTCAAATACATATGAGCGGATTTGGCTTCCCCATTCAATTTTTTTCTTTCCAGCTTCGATTTTCTGTTGCGCTGCCATACGACGCTTTAGTTCGCGGTCATAGAGTTGTGAACGTAGCAAACGGAGGGCGTTTTCGCGATTCTCCTGCTGTTTTCGGGTTTCTGTGTTTTCGATTAAGATTTCTTCTTCTTCGCCTGTATCTGGATCAACATACTGATAACGCAGACGTACTCCGGTTTCTACTTTATTTACGTTCTGGCCACCAGCTCCACTTGAGCGGAAAGTGTCCCATGAAATCTTACTTTTATCTATGACAACTTCGATGGAATCGTCAACAAGTGGTGTGACGAATACGCTGGCAAATGAGGTCATTCGTTTTCCCTGAGCGTTGTATGGAGATACGCGAACGAGTCGGTGTACACCACTTTCACCTTTAAGGAATCCGTAAGCCTGGTCACCTTCAATCTCCATTGTCACAGTCTTGATGCCAGCTTCGTCGCCGTCTTGGAAGTTGCTGATAGTGACTTTGTATTTATTTGCTTCAGCCCATCGCTGATACATACGCATAAGCATGCTTGCCCAATCTTGTGCTTCTGTACCACCAGCTCCGGAGTTGATTTTCAATACGGCATCCATTCCATCAGCTTCACCTTGAAGCATATTCTTCAGTTCCAAGTTTTCGATTAGTTGAAGAGCTGTGGCATAGTAATTATCGACTTCCTCTTCTGAAACCATTTCGTCTTTGTAGAAATCGAAAGCCACCTCTGTGTCGTCGGTTGCAGCTTTTACTTCTTTGTAGCCGTTAATCCACTTCTGCAGGTCTTTCACTTTTTTCATTTGAGCTTCAGCAGCCTTCTGGTCGTCCCAGAATCCCGGCGCCTGAGTACGCAATTCTTCCTCTTCGACCTCAATAAGTTTAGAATCTATGTTGAGGTATCGATGCAGTGCTTCGGTGCGTTCTTTGATGTCTTTGAGTTGTTCAGCTGTAATCATTTTTGTCCATTTATGGAGACAAAGGTACGGATTTATTGTTAATAAATAATATTATTTATTAGAAAAGTCGTAACTTCGCACCGATTTTCAGAAGGTATGCGTTTTATCCGACGCCTTGACATATTTGTGGTGAAGAATTTCCTCACCCTCTTTGCTGGGACATTTTGTATCAGCCTTTTTGTGGTTATGATGCAGTTCTTGTGGCGTTATGTAGACGAGTTAATCGGAAAGGGCTTGTCGATGATGATAATGGCAAAATTCCTTTTCTATTCGGGTGAGACGCTTGTTCCGATGGCATTGCCGTTAGCTGTGTTGTTGGCTTCGCTGATTTCTTTCGGAAATATGGGTGAACGATTAGAATTACTTTCAATGAAGGCAGCCGGAATTCCTCTGATACGTGTATTACGCCCTCTGATTGTGGTGAATATTTTATTGGCTCTTGCATCGTTCTTCTTTCAAAATAACATTGCTCCGCGTTCGGAGGTGAAATTACGTCAATTGCTCTTCTCAATGCGTGCAGCATCACCGGAGTTGGATATTCCAGAAGGCGTCTTCTACGATGGAATTCAAGGTGTTAATATGTTTGTAGAACGAAAAGATAAGGAGACTGGTATGCTCTATAATATGATTATTTACAATCTGAAGGATGGAGTAAATAATGCCCATATAATCCTTGCGGACTCAGGACGCCTTGTGACAAGTCATGATAAAAAGAACCTTGTGCTGCATTTGTATAACGGAGAACAGTTTGAGAATTTGAATAGTGCAGCTTTGCAGGCAAGGAATGTTCCTTATAGAAGGGAGACTTTTGTAAAGAAAGATTTCCTTATTGACTTCGACATGAACTTCCAGATGGTTGAGGAGGAGAATTTCAAGGATAATGAAGGAGCGAAAAATCTAACTCATCTGGTGTCCTCAGTTGATTCACTAACTCAGTATTATGATAGTGTGGGTCATGTGTATTATGATGAAATGAGATGTAGTTCGCTTTTCCTCTCTAATACATCACAGGCACGTCGGCGTAACTTTGAAACAGGTAAGATTGATGATGTTACTCCAAAGGATCTGGTGCATATAAAAAATGATACAATAAATATAGACTCAATTTACAAACGTCTTGATTTGACTACGAAACAGAGAGTCATTTATGCAGCAATGCAAAAGACTACGATTATGCAGAATGAATCGCAGTACAGAACTGACGTTATGGACTACGGCTCATATAAGATACGACGCCATAGAATTGCTTTCTGGCAAAAATTCACTATGTCATTATCCTGTCTGCTGTTTTTCTTCATAGGTGCTCCACTTGGAGCTATCATCCGTAAGGGAGGACTTGGATTGCCTGTAGTTATCTCAGTTATAATCTTCATTCTCTATTACATCGTTGACAATACATGTATGAAGATGGGACGTGATGGAGTGTGGCCTGTGTGGATAGGTATGTGGGTGAGTTCCTTTGTAATGGCTCCATTGGGGGTGTTTTTCACGGTGAAATCGAACAATGATTCTGTGGTGTTTAACAAAGATGCCTACACTTCATTCTTGCGTAATTTAGGAGGTATCCGTCCGAAGAGACATATTGTGCTGAAGGAGGTTATCATCAATGATCCGGATTATCCTGTAATTGCCGTAATCCTTGATAATGTAATACGTCAGAGCAGAGATTATAGAGTTCATCATAGGATTTTCCATCTTAAGGAAATGTTAACTATATTGTTTACTAAGCAGCGCGACGAACAGATTCAAAGGATAGACAGTGCTATAGAGTATGTGGTTGATGCTTTGTCGAACTCACGTGATAAACAAATTCTGATGGATGTGAATAAGATGCCTATCTTGGATATATATTCATTCCGCTTTTATCGCCGTATATATTTGGACTTAAAGCAGGTGATTGCAATTAGTCAGCGATTGAAGCACAGATGTCAGGAAATTGGCGGACCGTTTATTGATTTAGAAACAACGTAAAAGAAAATAGATATGATGTTTAATAAAATAGAAGAAGCCATTGAAGACTTTCGTCAGGGAAAGATGGTTATAGTAGTGGATGATGAAGATCGTGAAAATGAAGGCGACTTTATCACTGCAGCCGAACTTATTACTCCTGAGAAAGTGAACTTCATGTTGCGTGAAGGACGTGGTGTGTTATGTGCCCCAATAACAATTCAGCATGCAAGGGAGTTGGAATTGCCTCATCAAGTAGAAGACAATACTTCTGTTCTTGGAACTCCGTTTACTGTGACTGTGGACAAACTTGAGGGATGTACTACGGGCGTGAGTGCGCATGATCGTGCAGCAACTATAGAATGGCTTTCAAATCCTGAGGCCCGTGCATGTGACTTTGGACGTCCTGGACATATCAATCCTTTGTATGCCCAGGAAGGTGGAGTGTTGCGTAGAAGCGGACATACAGAGGCCTCGATAGACTTGGCACGCTTAGCCGGTTTGCGTCCTGCAGCTGCTTTGATTGAGATCCTGAATGAGGATGGTACGATGGCTCGCTTGCCACAATTGGAGGAAAAGGCGAAGCAGTTTGATATGAAACTTATTCAGATAAAAGATCTGATAGCTTATCGTTTGCAACGCGAAAGTCTTGTAGAGAAGGGGGTTGAGGCAGATATGCCTACAGCTTATGGACATTTCCGTATTATTCCTTTCCGTCAGAAAAGCAATGGATTGGAGCATGTTGCACTAGTAAAAGGGGAATGGAAGAAAGATGAACCTGTGTTGGTACGTATGCATTCGAGTTGTGCTACAGGAGATATCTTTGCCAGTAAGCGGTGTGACTGCGGGGAACAACTACACAAGTCTATGCAACTGATAGAAAAGGAAGGAAAGGGTGCTGTTGTTTATCTTATTCAGGAAGGCAGAGGTATAGGTCTGATGAATAAGATTGCTGCATACAAATTGCAGGAACAGGGTGATGATACAGTGGATGCCAATATTCATTTGGGATTTGATCCTGACCTGCGTGATTATGGTGTTGGTGCGCAGATACTGAGAGAGTTGGGTATCTCAAAAATACGCCTGCTGACTAATAATCCAACAAAACGTGTAGGACTTGAGGGCTACGGATTGACTATCGTAGAGAATGTGCCAATTGAAACCACTCCTAATCCCTATAACGAACGTTATTTGCGTACGAAGAAAGAACGAATGGGCCATACTCTGAAACTGTAGGGTCGCAAAATACAAAGAAAATATTAACTATAACTTAATCATATAAAGAAATGAACACATTATCAGATCGTTTAAATCGTTTGTCGCCAAGTGCAACACTTGCGATGAGTCAGAAGAGTTCCGAGTTGAAAGCTCAGGGAATCGACATTATCAATATGTCGGTGGGCGAACCGGACTTTAATACCCCAGACCATATCAAGGCCGCAGCAATCAAGGCTGTAGAGGAAAACTATAGTCGTTATAGTCCTGTGCCAGGCTATCCTGAACTGAAAAATGCTATTGTTGCAAAACTGAAGAATGAGAACGGACTCGATTATAAATCATCTCAGATTCTTTGTTCTAACGGTGCAAAGCAGTCGGTATGTAATGCAATAATGGCACTTGTAAATGCTGGAGATGAGGTGATTATTCCTGCACCTTATTGGGTTAGTTATCCCCAAATGGTACTTCTTGCTGAAGGAACTCCTGTATTTATCGATGCACCTATTGAACAGGATTTCAAGATTACTCCAGAGCAGTTAGAGGCTGCTATCACTCCTAAAACTCGCGCTCTCATACTTTGTTCTCCAAGTAACCCAACAGGTTCTGTTTACAGCAAACAGGAACTTGAAGCGTTGAAAAATGTGTTGCTGCGCCATGAACGTGTTATTATTATTGCGGACGAAATTTACGAACATATCAACTACGTAGGTGCTCATGCCTCAATGGCAAGTTTTGATGATATAAAGGATCGTGTAGTTGTTATTAATGGTGTAAGTAAGGCTTATGCGATGACTGGGTGGCGTATCGGATTTATCGCTGCACCAGAGTGGATAGTAAAAGGTTGTAACAAATTGCAGGGACAGTATACAAGTGGACCTTGTTCGGTTTCTCAGAAGGCTGCGGAAGCTGCATTTGCCGGTGATCAGCAGTGTGTAGAAGATATGCGTCAGGCTTTCGAGCGTCGTAAGAATCTCATCGTACGTCTAAGTAAGGAAATACCAGGGCTTGAAGTGAATAATCCTCAAGGAGCGTTTTATTTATTCCCTAAGTGTTCTAGTTTCTTTGGAAAGAGTGCTGAGGGTAGAACTATAAACAACTCTACAGATCTGGCTATGTATTTGCTGGAAGTAGGACATGTAGCTACTGTAGGAGGTGATGCTTTTGGTAGCCCTGAGTGCTTCCGTATGAGTTATGCTACAAGCGATGAAAATATCATTGAGGCTATGAAACGCATAAAAGAAGCTCTTGGAAAATTGAAGTAAGAGTGTATGACTATAAAAGACCGTAAGACTATTAGAAAATACAAAGCTGTGGATGTGGATAAAAACCTCATCCATAGCTTGCTTGCTACAGCTTCGCGTGCAGCAACGATGGGCAATATGCAACTCTATAGTGTTGTTGAGACAAGAAGTAAGGTCGTAAAGGAAGCTTTGGCTCCTTTACACTTTAACCAGCCAATGGTTATGGGTGCTCCTGTAGTTCTGACTTTCTTGGCGGATTTTAACCGCTTTACCCGTTGGTGTGATCTTTCTAATGCAGATGCCGGTTATGATAATTTTCTGTCGTTCAGTAATGCTATGACTGATGCTATGCTGTTTTGCCAGAATTTCTGTACTCTAGCTGAGGAGGCAGGCCTTGGAACGTGTTTTCTCGGAACTACGGTATATAACCCTCAGGGAATTATTGATGTGCTTAAATTACCGCGTCTGACTTTCCCTGTAGCTACAATTACTGTTGGTTATCCTGATGAAGACCCAGTTCAGCCTGACCGTCTTGATATTTCTGATATCATATACGAGGATACGTACCGTGTAGTATCTGATGAAGAAATTCTTAATGCTTATGCTTATAAAGAATCGCTTCAGGAGAATAAACATTTTGTAGAAATCAATAAAAAACAGAATCTTGCTCAAGTATTTACCGATTGCAGATATACTCGTAAAGATAATGAGGCAATGTCGCAGGGAATGCTTGAAGCGCTTAAGAAACAGGGTTTCCTAAAATAATAAAAATATAAACACAGTGAATCGCGAAAATTTTGGATCACAACTTGGAGCCATATTGGCAGCAGCTGGTTCGGCTGTAGGACTTGGTAACGTGTGGCGTTTCCCAATCGAAACAGGACAAAACGGAGGTGCTGCTTTTATCATTATATATATATTGTGTATACTCTTACTGGGTCTGCCTGTAATGATAAGTGAATTTTTGATAGGCCGATATACACATGCCAACACAGCGGGAGCTTACAGAATACTTTCAAAAGGAAGTAAATGGCACTGGTTGGGTAAGATGGGGGTATATACTGGATGGTTCATTCTTTGTTACTATGCAGTAGTTGGTGGATGGACTCTTCACTATACATATCTTTCGATAACTAACGCTTTCAGTGGCGTTAAAGCTTCGGAGTTTGGTAATATCTTCAATAATTTTGTAAGCAATCCCTGGATGCCTTTATTGTGGTTCTATTTGTTTGTTCTTCTTGCGCACTATGTTATTACAAAAGGAGTGCAATCGGGTATAGAACGTTCCTCTAAGATTCTTATGCCTACATTATTTATAATTGTCGTATTCTTGGCTGTCAGTTCAGTGTCACTTCCCGGTGCTTCTGCAGGTTTGGAGTTCTTGTTGCGTCCTGACTGGTCAAAGGTTGACAGCAAAACTGTAATTGAAGCCATGGGACAGGCATTCTTCTCTTTGAGTCTTGGTATGGGTTGTCTATGTACATATGCCAGCTATTTTGACAAAAACACTCCATTGGGAAAAACGGCTCTTCATGTTAGTATTATTGACACTTTTATTGCTATACTTGCAGGTTTTATCATATTTCCTTCTGTATTCAATATTGGTATGAACCCTAATGAAGTCGGTGTGGGTGCCAGTCTGACTTTTATTTCTTTGCCTAATGTGTTTCAGCAGGCGCTTGGTGAGGGTAGTCTTATGTCAATTATTTTCTCGGCTCTTTTTTACTTCCTTTTGTTTGTGGCTGCATTGACAAGCGCTATTTCTCTGCACGAAGTTGCAACTGCGTATATTACAGAAGAATATAATATGGCTCGTAATAGAGGGGCATCTCTGGTGACGATTGTTGTTCTTGTATTTGGAACTCTCTGTTCGCTTTCCTTCGGACCATTATCCGATATAAAGATATTTGATCGTAACATATTCTCTGTGTTCGATGATTTGTCGGGTATGATTCTGTTGCCTATAGGTGTTATGTTTATAAGCTTGTTTGCAGGATGGCGTCTCGACAAAGGACTGTATCATAACGAAATAAGTAATCACGGGGATATAAAAACACCTTATTTTAAGATGCTTATATTCTCCTTGCGCTTTATGATTCCGTTGGCAATCTTACTGGTGTTCCTTGATCAACTAGGCTTATTTAAGGCAATATTCAAATAATTTTTATAAATTCGCTCTTCTCTTTGCGGATTTTGTCTTTTCTCGGACAATCATCTGCAATGTGTCCTACAGGGATTAGTGCTACTGGCTCTATTCCCTGTGGAAGAGCGAATAATTCTGCAAACTTATTGGTGTCATAATTGCAAATCCAACAGGTACCCAAACCACGGTCTGTTGCTGCAAGGCAGATATGTTCAATGGCTATAGCCAAATCTATATCACTGTGGTTTTTCTGGTCATAAGGACGTACCCATGCGGTATCTTTGTTTTTTAGTGCTATGATGCATATTGGGGCTGTGCGGAACCAGTCGCGATCGTAACACTGATGAAGTTTTTCCAGATTCTGCTTGCTGCGTACAACAAGAAATTCCCATGGTTGTTTGTTTACTGCTGATGGAGCCATACGTACACACTCAAGAATGTAATCAAGATCCTCGTCTTTTACGAGTTCATCGGAGAATTTTCGAGCAGAGAATCTTTCATTGCATAATGTAAAGAAGTCTTTCATGATGATTTGATAAATAAATTTGTACAAATTTAGTGATTTGTGATATAAATATTGTAATTTTGCAGAATGAAAATATAAGCAGATGACTTAATAGTCTGTATATTTATATTGTATGTGGGTTAAATCCTACGATAAAGACTAAGATAATAACGAATAAAATTATATATAAAGATGGCAGATAGCAAAAAAATTAAGACAGCTTTGATTTCTGTATTCCATAAGGATGGACTTGAAGAATTATTGGCTGCACTAAATGCAGAGGGTGTTAAATTCCTCTCTACAGGTGGTACTCAGAGTTTTATTGAGAGTTTGGGATATAAGTGCGAGAAGGTTGAAAATCTGACCACTTATCCTTCAATTCTTGGAGGTCGTGTGAAAACTCTTCACCCAAAGGTGTTTGGCGGAATTCTTGGCCGTCGTGAACTAGAGAGCGATAAGCAGGAAATGGCTAAATATGAGATTCCTGAAATTGATCTCGTCGTGGTAGATCTCTATCCGTTTGAAGAAACTGTTGCCAGTACGAACGACGAACCAACTATCATCGAGAAGATAGATATAGGTGGTATCAGTCTGATACGTGCTGCAGCAAAGAACTTCAATGATGTAGTAATTGTTCCTAGCAAGGCTGAATATGCAATGCTGACTGATATAGTCAAAGCCCAAGGCGGTTCAACTACAAAGGCACAGCGTAAGGTGTTTGCTGAGCATGCGTTTGGTGTGAGCAGTCATTATGATACAGCTATTCACAATTATTTTCTGAAAGCATAAAAATATGAATTTAAAGGAATAGGATTATGGGATTCTTTTCTTTGACTCAAGATATAGCAATGGACCTTGGAACGGCCAATACTATTATTACCAGTAATGGTAGGATAGTTGTTGACGAACCATCGGTAGTGGCTATGGACAAACAAAGCAACAAGATGATTGCTGTTGGTACCAAAGCCAAGATGATGCATGAGAAAACTCATGAGAATATTCGTACTTGTCGTCCGCTTCGTGATGGGGTAATTGCTGACTTCAATGCCTGTGAACAGATGATGCGTGGTCTTATCAAGATGGCAAATTCAGGTCGCCACTTGTTTACCCCATCTCTTCGTATGGTTATTGGTGTTCCTTCTGGTTCGACAGAGGTGGAGTTGAGAGCGGTGCGTGATAGTGCTGAGCATTCAGGCGGACGTGATGTATATCTTATCTTCGAACCTATGGCTGCTGCAATCGGTTGCGGTATTGATGTTGAGGCTCCTGAGGGTAATATGGTTGTGGATATAGGTGGCGGTTCTACAGAGATTGCTATTATCTCGTTGGGAGGTATAGTTTGTAATAATTCTATACGTGTGGCAGGTGATGATTTTACATATGATATTCAGGAATATATGAGTCGTCAGCACAATGTCAAGATCAGTGAACGTATGGCTGAACGTATTAAAATAAATGTTGGTTCTGCTCTTGCTGACTTAGGAAACGATGCTCCTCAGGATTATGTAGTACATGGTCCGAATCGTATCACTGCATTACCAATGGAAATCAGTGTGGGATATCAAGAAATAGCTATGTGTATTGATAAAAGTTTGGCAAAGATAGAAGCAGCTGTGCTTCAGGCTTTGGAACACACACCACCAGAATTGTATGCTGACATTGTAATGAATGGTATTTGGCTTACAGGAGGCGGCGCGCTATTGCGAGGTCTTGATAAACGTCTTACTGATAAGATAAAAATTCAGTTCCACGTAGATGAGGATCCACTTCATTCGGTAGCAAAGGGAACAGGCATCGCATTGAAAAACGTTAATAACTACCAGTTCTTAATGAGATAATGTGGGGAGGAGTTTTTGATTTTCTCTTCAATTATAAACACTGGCTTGTCTTTATACTGTTAGAGGCTGTGAGTCTTATTGGACTATTCAGTACAAACGGTTACCAAAAGAGTGTTTATTTTACTACTGCTAATAGTGTTGTAGGTTATGCTTACTCTACTATTAGCAGTATAACTTCTTATTTGAATTTAGTGTCAGTGAATAGAGACCTTGAGGCAGAGAATGAAAAACTTAGAATAGAAAACGTTAATCTCAAGACGCAACTCCAGTTGGCAAATATAGATACACTGGTTATGGGAGTTCAGTCGGAAGATTATAATGTCGTAGTAGCTCAAGTAATTAATTTTACACTTCATAAGAGGACTAATTTAATGACTATCAACAAGGGAAGTGCTGATGGAATCAAACCGGAGATGGGTGTAGTTTGTAGTCAAGGGGTAGTTGGAGTTGTATATTTGACGAGTGAGCATTATTCCATTGTAATGCCGTTGCTTAATGTTAATTGCCGCATTAGTTGTTGTCTGAATAAGTCTGAATATTTCGGAACCCTTGAGTGGGAAAGGGGAGATACCCGTTCTACTTATGCTACAGGCTTTCCCCGTCATACAAAGATTCAAGAAGGTGAAATTATTGAAACCAATGGTTATAGTGATATTTTCCCACCTGGTATTCCTATTGGAAAAGTCAGTAGTATTGGTGATTCAGAGGATGGTATGTCTTATCGCTTAAAGGTGAGCCTGTTTACAAATTTTGAAACGTTGCGTGATGTTAGCGTGATTACAAATTATATTCATGCGGAACGTCGTGAGTTGGAACAGTCTGTAGATAATAATGAGGAGATATAATTATGCCAATATTGAGATTGTTCATAGTTTTGGCCATTCAAGTGCTAATTATTAACCAAATACATCTGTTTGGTTACATTACTCCTCTGTTTATAGGATACGTGGTCATATGCTCGCGAAAGGGCGTTTTTCATATTTTGCTTCTTTTGTTGGGTTTTATGACCGGTCTGTTGTTTGATATGTTTAGCAATACGGCTGGTATGGCTGCTGCTGCTATGACTTTGCTAGCCATGGCACAACCATCTCTTTTGCGATTGTTTGCCCCTCGTGATTCAGATGATCATTACCAGCCTACAATCACTACATTGGGAACATTCCGGTATTGGATTTATAGCCTTCTATGCATGGCTATTCTTCATGTAATGTTCTATATTCTCGATGCTTTTTCGCTCAATGATTGGCCTCTTACTCTTTTATCCATTGTAGGAAGCAGTTTATTTGCTTCGATACTTTGTGTAATAGCAGAACTAATTGTAAGAAAACGTCGCAGATGACAGAAGTTGGTTATCATAACAGAAAGTATATTCTTGGAGGTGTTGTTTTATTAATCGTAATCACCTTCATTGCTCGTTTGGCTTATTTGCAGTTGGTGTGTAATGAATACAAGGCTTTTGCTGATTCCAATGCATTCCTGAATAACGTTATCTTTCCTGCTCGTGGTGCAATTTATGATCGTAATGGGGACCTTTTGGTGTATAATCAGCCGGCTTACGACATTATGGTGGTGATGCGTGAGGTAGAGGATTTAGATACCCTTGATTTTTGTGAAACTCTTGGAATGTCAAAAGATGAATTTGTTGTGAGAATGGATAATATCAAAGATCGCACTAAAAATCCTGGCTATTCCCCCTATATGCAGCAGATATTCTTGAGTCAGTTGCCCAGTAAGGACTTTTCTGTATTCCAAGAGAAACTTTTCCGTTTTAAGGGGTTTTATATACGAGAACGCTCTGTTCGTCGTTACACCTATCCTTATGCAGCACATTTGCTTGGTGATGTAGCCGAGGTGTCGCAGCAGGATATATCGGCGAACAGTTATTATATGCCTGGAGATTATATTGGAAAGCAGGGCGTTGAACGTAGTTATGAAGAGGAATTGCGTGGAGTGAAAGGTGTTCAAATCTTGCTTCGTGATGCTCAAGGTCGCATTCACGGGCATTATAAGGATGGTGCTTATGACCGGAAACCTGTTCCAGGTAAGAATCTAACCTTGAGTATAGATATGGAATTGCAGAAACTTGGTGAAAGATTGATGCAAGGGAAGTTGGGGGCTATTGTGGCTATAGAACCTTCAACTGGGGAAATTTTAGCTATGGTAAGTGCGCCTAATTACGATCCGCGTAAGATGGAGGGGAGGGAGCGTGGAAAGATGATGGGTGCCATGTTAAATGATCCCAGACGTCCTATGCTAAATCGTGCTATTCAAGGTACTTATCCTCCAGGATCCACATTTAAAACTGCTCAAGGACTAACTTTTCTGCAGGAAGGGATAGTCAGGTCGTGGACATCCTATCCTTGCCTTCGTGGCTTTCGTCATGCACATCGTAAGATAGGGTGTCATGGTCATCCTAGTCCTATAACTTTTGTTCCTGCAATGGGTACTTCCTGTAATGGTTATTTCTGTTGGGGCCTTTATTATATGTTAGGTAATAGAAATAAGTACACCACTGTGCATGATGCTATTACAGTATGGAAGGATTATATGGTTGCAATGGGATTTGGTTATAAACTTGGTGTAGATATGCCTGGTGAGGCTAGAGGTCTTATTCCTAATGCTCAGTTTTACGATAAGATATATGGTCCCTCGTGGTCGGCTATTAATGTCCTTCCTATTTCAATAGGGCAAGGAGAGGTCACGCTTACTCCTTTGCAGATTGCTAATTTAGGTGCAACCATTGCCAATCGTGGCTATTACATAACTCCTCATGTGGTAAAAAAAATAGAAGGTGATCAACTAGCTGATTCTTTGTTGCAACGTCATAATGTACCAGTTGATAAAAAAAACTACGAACTGGTAGTTGCTGGAATGCGTAATGCTGTTATATCCGGAACGTGTAGTTCGGCCAATAATCCTTGGTATGAGGTATGTGGAAAGACTGGTACAGCCCAGAATCGCGGTCATGACCACTCCGTGTTTATGGGTTTTGCTCCACGTATAAATCCTAAGATTGCTGTAGCGGTATATGTTGAAAACGGAGGGTGGGGAGCTACTTATGGTGTGCCTATTGGCGCATTGATGATGGAGCAATATATCCGTGGCGAATTGAGTAAGGCGTCAAAGCAAAGAGCACAGACCATTCAGGGGAGGTGTATCCAATACAAATTCTAGGTGTTATAACTGCACAAAGTGTAAAAAGTATGAATCAAACAGAAAAATCCATATTCCGAAGTATCGACTGGGTTATTATCTTGCTTTATATCATCCTCGTCGTTTGGGGGTGGTTCTCTGTTTGTGGTGCCAGTTATGATTTCTCAAATCCGAATATATTTGGTTGGGAGTCGAACTCAGGTAAGCAACTTGTCTGGGGAGGTACTTCGTTTATTCTTGCTACTTTTCTGATGCTAATTGAAAAAAGATTCTATGAAGCAGGGTCTTATTTTATATATGTGGCTGTCATCATTTTATTGCTAGCTACCATTTTTATTGCCCCTGACACTAAGGGGTCTCACTCTTGGCTTCCTTTAGGTCCTGTTAAGTTGCAGCCTGCCGAGTTTGCCAAATTTGCCACAGCTTTAGCTCTTGGAAAACTTATGAGTGAATATTCATTCAGCCTTCGCAACACTCGTGACTTTCTGAGTGTGGTAGGTTTGATTGTGTTGCCAATGCTACTTATAATTGCTCAGCGTGAAACCGGTTCTGCTTTGGTGTTCTTTGCATTTTTTTTGATGCTCTACCGTGAGGGTATGACAGGAGCTTTACTGTTTACTGGTTTTATAACAGTTGTTTACTTCGTTGTTGGCATTCGTTATAGTGATGTTCTTATGTCTTATCTGCCTGTCAGTGTGGGAGAATTTACGGTGCTTTTATTAGCCATGGCATGTACTATAGGACTTGTTTGGGTGTATTGTCGTGATATTGATATTGTGAAAATTATGGCTGCTATTGGCTTTGGTATAACGGCATTGATGTTGCTCTTTTCATTCTTTGTTATACCATTCAACTTTTGTCCGGTAATGCTTGTTGTCAATATACTATTTGTATTATACATGATGTTTCAGGCTTTCTATCACAAGTTGTTTACATATGTTTTGATCTCGTTGTTTTGTGTGTTCAGTTCCGGATTTTATTATATATGTGATACTCTTTTCGACCATCTCGAACCCCATCAGCGCATACGTATCGAAGTACTTTTGGGTATGGAGGATGATCCTCGTGGAGCTGGTTACAACGTGAATCAGGCAAAGATTGCAATCGGTTCTGGAGGCTTTGTGGGAAAGGGCTTTTTGAATGGAACGCAGACAAAGCTGAAATACGTACCTGAGCAGCACACAGACTTTATTTTCTGCACTGTAGGTGAAGAAGAGGGCTTTTTTGGCAGTGTTGGAGTGCTGATTACTTATTTGTTTTTCATTTGGAGACTTATATTCCTGTCTGAACGTCAACCCGACACGTTGGGACGGGTCTATGGTTATTCGGTAGTCAGCATATTCATCTTCCATCTCTTTATTAATGTAGGGATGGTATTGGGTTTAACTCCTGTCATAGGTATACCGCTTCCGTTTTTCTCCTATGGAGGTTCTAATGTGTGGGGATTCACTATTCTCTTGTTTATTTTCCTACGTATGGATGCTGAACGAGGTTTGAAACAAGAGAAATACTGATTTCATCGGCTATTCTTCAGTTTCTTCACATCCGACCATCAAGTCAGTGATACCTTCCAGAGGGTCTTGTTTCATGATGTGTGTGATGCTTAGTGTGTAGGTTCGTATTGAATCGGGAAGAATACGTAGTAGTTGTTGTGTCTGTTTACGAAATCTGAATCCGTCTTCTCCCTTATCGGAAAATAGGAATTGAAGGGTGTCACATCCGATTACTTCTGATGTGTCGCTAATTTGTGTTTCAATATATAAGGTGCGATACTTGTATTTATCTGTGTAGCGGATGCCTATGTTCAGTTGTATTTCTTTTTGCTCCTGCCCGCTTTTATATGTGAGGAATTGTTGTATAGGAATTCGTATGGTGTCTTCACTATACCATAATGATTCATCAAAATGGTGGTGTGCTGTAAAAAATACATTGTCTTTACACGAGCACACTATCATTGCCAGACAACAGACAAGTGCTGCCATACAACATGATTTGGGTGCATAATAGTGCATAAAGCTATTTCTTCCTCATTATTCCTGTGACGATTTCTTGCGGTTATCGTCTTTTCTGCCTCTTCTGCGTTTACCCTTGCCGCCTTTTTTGTCAAAACGGCTGATGTTGTCTTGATCTAACAGGTCTGCAGATGTCTCTTCTTGCTTGTCTCCGTCTTCTGTCAGTGATTCGGGTTTCTGTCCGTTTCGGTTCATGTTGATGATGTCGAAAGCTCGTTTTGCAGAAATAATCTTTTCACCTGCCAAGATGTGCTTGTCGGTGGAGTAAGTGATGAAATGGTTTAAAATGTCGGCCTTGAAAAAGAAATAATCGTTGTCTTTTGTATGTAGAATAATCTCTCTTGACGGCATTTTTTTAAGCGATTCTACATATTGATCTACCTCGTAGTTCATGCAACATTTCAGTTTTGCACATTGTCCTGCCAGTTTCTGTGGATTGAGTGAAACGTCTTGAAAACGTGCGGCACTCGTAGATACACTGCTGAAGGCGGTCATCCATGTGGCGCAACAGAGTTCTCTACCGCATGGTCCCATTCCACCGATGCGTCCTGCCTCCTGTCGCGCACCAATCTGTTTCATTTCAATGCGTACATGGAAACGTTCTGCCAACACCTTAATGAGTTGTCTGAAGTCCACACGTGCATCTGCTATATAATAGAAGATGGCTTTGCCTCCATCGCCTTGGTATTCTACGTCGCCAATCTTCATTTTCAGTCCCAGGTCTTTTGCTATCTGTCGCGACTCAATCATGGTATTATGTTCTCGAGCCTTAGCTTCGGCAAACTTGTCCATATCAACCTGTCGAGCCTTGCGGTATATTTTCTTTAGTTCAGTACCTGGTTTCAAGTTGGCCTTTTTCAAGAGTATTGGTACCAATCGGCCAGTCATTGTTACGGTGCCAATGTCATGTCCGGGATTGCCTTCTACGGCAACTATGTCACCTTTGGTTAGTTCCAGCTTATTGGTATTCAAGTAATAGCCCTTGCGTGGTGGTTTGAATTGTACCTCTACTAATTCTGTTGCTGCAGCATTGTCCGGCAGGTCTGCCAACCAATCGTAGGTGTTTAGTTTGTCGGCATGACGGCTACAGCCTTCTGCGCATATGCCGTCTCTGCAGTTTCCGCATTTATATTCGTTCATCTATGTATGTCGTTTTGTTGGTTTTGTATATATAGTTGTTTATCTGTTCTTTATAAGTACAATCATCTTTAGTGCAAAGTCGAAGAATACGATTTTGGCATTTGCATTAGCTTCTATATCGCGCTGAGCATTTGCAAGTTCATCCATGATGCCTATCACATTTTTTTCGTTGATAAAAGGGGCGAACTTGACAGCAAAACTTGCTTCTTCTTTATTCATCGAGTTGAGTTCTGCTGCGTGTCCGAAGTTGTAGATGAAGTTCTCGCGAAGCATTCCTTGTGCATATAACAGAAAGTTCTTCTGCCGCTCTCGTCCCATTCCTGCGATTTTCTCTGACCAGAGTTTCATCTCCTTTACTTTCCTTGCATAGCTAAGTCGCATCAGGTTTACGAACAAATCAAAAAAAAGTGATGTGTCTGAGTGCTCAATGGTACGTTCCTGTAGTGGAGTCAGTTCGATGATTTGTGTTCTGCTCCTTATTGTTTGCAGCACCAGTTGTGGTTGTTCGCTTACTAATAGAAAAACTGTCATTGTTGGCGGTTCCTCTAATAGTTTCAGCAGTTTGTTGGCTGCAGTGGGGTTCATCTTCTCTGGCAACCACATTACTACTACTTTGTATCCGCCCTGACTTGATTTCAACGATAGCTTTTTTGTGAGCATGTCACTTTCGTCGCCATAGATTTGAAGTTGTTGGTTCTCGGCTCCACAAGCATCCATCCATTCTTCCATGCCGAAGTAGATTTGCTGCTTGCATAATTCGCGCCATTGCCCAATGAAATCGTCACAATAAGTTGGTTTTGCCGAACCGTTTTTCTTGTAAATAGGGAATACAAAATGCAGGTCAGGATGCTGCAACTGTTCTGCCATTGGCACTCTTTTGAGCAGTTCTTGTGCGAAGGCTATGGCCAATGGAAGAGCTCCACACCCTTCGGGGCCTGTCAGCATAATTGCATGTGGCACTTTGTCTTGCTGCAAAGCACCTTCAAGCATCTGTTTTGCTGCCTCTTGCCCTATGATCTGATCGAATGTCATACCTCAGTGGAGCTGGAGGGGATTGAACCCTCGTCCAAACGAGGAAGCCATACGCTTTCTACATGCTTATCTTGGCCTTCATTGTAGGGCAGCAGCCAGAACCCAAGCCATCCACTACTGCCTTAGCCTCAAAAAATTCACCCGATGCGTGAGGCGCACAACTGGCTATCCCCGAATTTCTAGCACCGCTAACCTGAACGCCTCGGAGCAAGGGCTTTCAGAGCGATGTCTCGTCTCCTCGCCTAGCAAGGAGATAAAGCCATATCTACTATACTTCGATTAGGCAGCGAGAGCGTAAGAAGTTTCGCCAATTAATTGTTCGCAGACTGAGATTTAAGTGAGGGCCAGCGACTCACTGCATGCTTACGTACCACTCCGTCCCGCTGTCAAATCCAGTCAGCCCCAAAGTGATTGTAAAATATTTTACGGCAAAGGTAAGGAATATTTCATATAAATCGTAATTTTGCAAAAAAAATCTATCTTACTATGGATATAGAAACACTTTATTCCTGTTTTCTTCAGCATCCAATCATTACTACAGACAGCCGTGATGTGCCTGCTGATTCTATGTTTTTTGCCCTTAAGGGTGACAGTTTTGATGGTAATCAGTATGCTCAGGCGGCTTTGGATAAGGGGGCTGCCTATGCTGTGGTTGATGATTCTTCAGTTCAGGGCGAACACATCATTCTTGTTCCCGATGTGTTGAAAGCACTTCAGCAGTTGGCTCATTATCATCGTTGTCAACTTGGCACCACAATAGTCGGAATAACTGGTACAAATGGGAAAACGACTACGAAGGAACTCATTGCTGCTGTGTTGCAGAAAAAGTATAATGTGCTTTATACCCAAGGTAATTTCAACAACCATATCGGAGTGCCGAAGACACTTCTTCAGCTGACAAAGGAACATGATATTGCTGTTGTGGAAATGGGGGCAAACCACCCAGGTGAGATAAAAACTCTCGTTGAAATCGTATGTCCCGACTATGGACTCATCACCAATGTGGGTCGTGCACATCTTGAAGGATTCGGTTCGTTCGAGGGGGTTATACGTACAAAAGGTGAACTCTACGATTTTCTTCGTGCCGATGCCGGTACGGCTTTTATAAATAATGATAATCAGTATTTGAAAGATATCAGTCACGACCTGAGACTCGTGAAGTATGGTCAGACTCCAGCGGATGATCTGCTTGTTCAGGGCGAATTCATCGACTGTAATCCTACTCTTCATTTCCGTTGGAAACAGCAGGGTTCTCCATTCTCACCCATGGAGGTGCAGACTCGTCTGATTGGTAGCTACAACCTCGATAATGCTCTTGCTGCTGCTTGTGTAGGAACTATCTTTGCTGTTCCTGCGGAAGATATCTCAGCTGCACTTTCTGAATACACTCCAAGCAATAACCGTTCGCAACTCACCAAGACTGCCGACAATCAACTCATAGTTGATGCTTATAATGCCAATCCTACCAGTATGGCAGCGGCTCTCGACAGTTTTGCTCATGTAAAGGCTGAAAGGAAAATGGTTATCTTGGGTGACATGAAAGAACTGGGTGAGGTGAGTCAGGCGGAACATAATTCAATCCTTAACCGTCTTGCGGAACTCCAACTCCAGCAGGTGTGGCTCGTAGGTTCTGAGTTTCAGAAAGCTCTTCAGGCTAATCCTGTTGTAAGTGCCCGCACCTTTGCCGATGTGGGGGAAGTGAAGGCTCTGCTTGCTACTCCTGATGGAAAACCACGCGATTATACTATTCTTATCAAGGGCTCTAACAGCACGAAACTCATTCAGCTACTTGACCTTCTGTAGTCTTTCCTTCTACAGTCTTTTCTTCCGCCTTACGGCAACCAATCTTTATGATGCGCCCTTCATTTGTTGAGTCACCTTCTGACAAGTCAGGAATTTGGTTGTCGGACAGGTTCTCGGTTTCTGTGCTTCGTGTGTAGTATGGTCCGTCGTATCCGTTCCATGACCAACTGTCGTATGTCCAGTAATGATAGTCATACTGATAATACGGAGCCCAGTTGTACGATGCCAGTTTGACCATGTCGAACCTTTCGCTGGTGCTGCCGAAATAACCGTAAAACTCGAAGTCGTTCAGGAAATAATCATATATTTCTGCGTCGTATTCTCGGTTGCCCGGGTAGCTCAAATAGATTCTTCCATTGCGTACTTCCCAGAAGAAGTGCAGGCTGATGCGGCTGTATGGTCCCACTCTATAGAAGTCCACCTGATATCCGTCGCCATAAGTAGCATATTCGTGATTGGGGTAGAATACCAAATTGGTGGCATATGAATTGAATATGTACACTCTGCCCATATAGAGATACTCGTAATACATGCCCCAGTAGCCTTCCCACTCTCCGAAGAGTACCCTTGAGCGTTGTATATCGGTGTTGCAGTTCGTCATCAATAATCCGCAAAAGCTCGCGATGACCAGAGCTGTTATTGTTGTAAATTTTTTTATTCTTCTCATAATCGTTTTGTTATTTTTTGCAAAGGTAATGTTTTTTTTTGTTCTCTAACTAAAGAAAAAGTTTTTTCTAACCAAAGCGTAAGGAAAGCGTACGAGGCTCTATACTTAAACATGTGCAGTCGATACATCGGAAAAGCGCTGCAATGATACGATATGAAGGGTAGGGCTTTCAATGGTTTTGCGGATTCATTTTGGATTTATCTGAAATGTTAGAATTGCCGTTTAGGCGCGTCGGCGTGTCATTTCGAAAAACTACAACAGCAACATGAAAAACCAAATGGCGCACCGATGCGCCGAAACGCCTAGCCTTGCAAAATGAAAAATCAGCAACTTGTATTTCTTCTAAGTTGCTGATTTTTTAATGTGGACCAGCCTGGGCTTGAACCAGGGACCTCCAGATTATGAGTCTGTTGCTCTAACCAACTGAGCTACAAGTCCTACACTTTAATATGTTGAAGATTTTTCTTCATTTTTGGATGTTGTGCTACCAGGATTCGAACCTGGAATGACAGAACCAAAACCTGTAGTGTTACCATTACACCATAGCACAATCCTCGTAGCATCTGCACTGAAAAAGACAGCTTATGCAAGGCATCTTTCGTGAAATGCGGGTGCAAAGGTAATGTATTTTGTTGAAATAGTAAAAATATAGTCGTGTTTTTTTTGAATAATAATTGTTTTTTCCTGATTTTCTTCTCCTTTTTTCTATTCTTCTGAGATGGCTCCGAGTTTTGGTGAATATTTTCTTTGTTAAGTTTGCGGGAAAACTAATTAATTGCTAACTTTGCGCTGATATTGACTATTTATGGGTAAGAAAAAGCCGATAATACATAATAAACGCAGAAATTCTATACGAATTCATCACGAGGGAGTTAGTTCTCTTGTGGCTTGTGGAATTATATATGTATTGTTACTTGGGATGGTTTGGAAGATGCAGGGGCATTTCCCTTGGTGGGGATTTGGATTTGTAATAGTCTACACCATAGCATATGGTATCCTGATAAATTTCTATCGTTGTCCGATTCGTATGTTCCAAGGTCCTACTACTAAGTCGGTAGTTGCTCCAGCAGATGGTCGTGTAGTTGTGATTCAGGAAGTTGATGAACGTGAGTATTTCCACGATAAGCGACTTATGATTTCTATATTCATGTCGCCACTGAATGTGCATGCCAACTGGATTCCATGCGAAGGAAGAATTATAAAAGTTACCCACCAGAAGGGTAACTACATGAAGGCTTATTTACCAAAGGCAAGTACAGAAAATGAGCGGTCGATGGTTGTGATAAAAACTCCACATGGTACAGAGGTGATGGTAAGACAGATTGCCGGTGCTATGGCGCGTCGTATTGTTACATACTCCAAGGCTGGCGAGGACTGCTTTATTGACGATCACTTGGGTTTCATAAAGTTGGGTAGCCGTGTTGATGTCTATCTGCCACTGGATAGTGAGGTGCTGGTGAAGATGGGACAGGCTACTGTAGGTGATGAGACACTGCTGGCACGACTTAAATAAGATTTTAAGGATTATGATATTCAATTTGCCAAATCTGTTTACATGTAGCAACCTGATTTGTGGTTGTATTGCTACGTATTGCGCGTTCCATCATGGACATACACTCGCCTTTTTGTTTATTCTTGGAGGTGCATTCTTCGATTTCTTCGATGGAATGTTGGCTCGCGCTATGGGAAAATCGGGTAGGTTCGGCATAGAACTTGATTCACTTGCTGATGTTGTCACGTTTGGTGTAGCACCTTCAGCAATGATATTCACACTGTTCAATCATGTTAGTTATCCTCAGTTTATGGCATCGGAACTGTGGTTTTCTGTTATGCCGTTTACTGCTTTCCTGATGACTGCAGCTTCTGCTTTGAGATTAGCAAAGTTTAATATAGATGAACGCCAACATGTCGATTTCATCGGCCTTCCAACTCCGGCAAACGCGATTTTCTGGGCAGCCTTGATTTCAAGTTCTGAGGCTTGGCTGACAGGTCCTCGTTTCAATGCCTTCTTTCTTTTTGCTTTTATGATTTTGTCATCATGGCTCTTGGTTTGTGAAGTGCCTATGTTTTCTCTGAAATTCAAAAAGGGTAATCCGAATAATAGTATTAAAAAGATATTTGTCTGCATCGTGATTTGTATTCTTGTTGCATGTGCTGTTGTAGGTGTGATAAATGGCTATGTATGGCATGAACTTACAAAAGGTGCAGCTATTTCTATTGGTGTTTATGTGTTGATGGGTTTTGTCAGAATTTTCTTGCCGGGAAAGAGATGAAACTTTTAATTCCTTTATTTGATTATTGATTTATAGTTTGCTATGAGTATTTTAGCTCCAATAATATTTATTATATTTTTGCTCTTTGTCATTTTGGCATTGGGGTTCTCAATTGTGTTGAATGGCATTTTAGGGCTTTGGTATGGTTTAATTCGTCGTTTTTTTGGCGGATCGCCCATGGCTTCAGACGACAAGCGTCGTAAACAGGGATATTGGCATGACGTATCCTCGGAAGGCGGAAGTCGTACCGAAGATGAAGGTAAAATATTCTCATCTGATGAAGGAACTTATGTTGATTATGAAGAAGTAAAATAGATTTAGAGAAAATACTTGTAATATAGAGGGCGCAATATGCGTCCTCTTTTAGTTTCTTTTATCGTGTAGAACCCCTTGGATTAGGCGCTTCTAGTGAAGTGCCGAAATTTTTTTTGAAAAAAAATGAATAAAATGTGGGGAAAAGTGGGGGATTTTGTTACCTTTGTGCCGAAGTTTGGTTTGGAGCCTGCTTTTATACTAGGTAATTATGCGATTTATAGGTGACTATACAGCAAAAACAGATGCCAAGGGTAGAGTGTTTCTCCCAGCTCAGTTTCGTCGCGTTCTGGAAACAGAAGGCGAGGATAAACTGGTTTTGCGTAATGACTTATTCCAAAATTGCCTTGTTTTGTGTCCGGAATCGGTGTGGAATGCTGAGTTGGACGATTTGAAGAGTAAGTTGAATCGATATAATAACAAACACCAGATGATGTGGCGTCGTTTTGTGGCGAATGCAGAATTGGTAGAGTTGGACTCAAATGGTCGTTTTTTGATAGGGAAACGTAAATTAGAGTTTGCTGGAATCAAGTCGGAAGTCCGTTTCCTGGCTGTTGATGAACGTATTGAAGTGTGGGATAAAGATGCTTTGGAGAAAGTGTTAAGCGAAGGTGAAAGTCTTGGTCAGGAATTTGAGAACTTGCTTGGCGATGAAACTATTCTTTAATGAAACATTGATAGGTATTGGTGTTTTATGACAAGGGCTGAATAAAAACAGTTATCTGACGATATAATGGCTGAGCAGTGTTATCATGTACCTGTGTTGTTGAAAGAAAGTGTTGATGGATTAAACATCGGCAAGGGGGGCATTTATGTAGATGTTACTTTTGGTGGTGGGGGGCATTCGCGTGAAATACTTTCAAGGCTTGATGGTGGTCATCTATATTCGTTTGATCAGGATGTTGAAGCAGAACAGAATATAGTTGGAGCCGAGTCGTTCACATTTGTGAGGTCGAATTTCAGATTTCTGAAGAATTTTCTGCATTACTATGGCGTAAGTGAAATTGACGGATTGTTGGCCGATTTGGGAGTCAGTTCACACCATTTCGATGACAGCAACAGAGGGTTTTCGTTCCGTTTCGAGGGTGCTCTTGATATGAGGATGAATCAAAGGGCTGGCAAGACAGCTGCTGATGTGCTGAACGGATATAGTGAGAAACAGTTGGCAGATATTTTCTATCTGTATGGAGAACTGAAACAAGGAAGAAAATTGGCTGCAGCTATTGAGGAAGTTCGAAAAAAGAAAAAATTGAAAACAATCGGCGATTTCATCGAAGTTGTCACACCATTTATAGGTCGCGATAGAGAAAAAAAAGACTTGGCGAAGATTTTCCAGGCTTTGAGAATAGAAGTGAACGGAGAGTTGGATGCTTTGAAGCAGATGCTGAATTCTGCAGTTGAGATGTTGAAGCCAGGCGGTAGATTGGTCGTGATTACTTATCATTCGCTTGAGGATAGAATAGTGAAGAATGTGATGAAAAGCGGTAATGCAGAGGGCGAAGTGGAGAAGGATTTCTTTGGAAAAGTGTCATCACCGCTTCGTATGGTTAATACAAAGGTGATTGTTCCTACAGAGGAAGAGATGGAACGTAACCCGAGGAGCAGGAGCGCGAAGCTCAGAATTGCCGAGAAAGTATAGAATTGTTATATTACTATATAAATATGAGTAAGGAAGAAGAATATCAAGATCCTGAGTTGCAAGAATTGCGTTCAGAAGCAAAAGAGCATCAGGAAACGATGAATGCCATCAACCAGTATGTTGATGAAGAAGCCATGGGCGACTTGTCGTTCAAGGCTATCTTGGGTGGTGATATTCTTGGTAGCAAGTTCTTCCTGAAACAAATTCTGTTTGTGATGTTTTGTGTAGTGTTGATGCTCACATATACAGCAAATAGATATTCCAGTCAACAAGATGCGATTCTGATAGATGAGTTGAGAAATGAACTACAAGATGTGAAATACAATGTGATGACTCAATCGAGCGAACTCATGAACTTCACTCGCCAGTCGAATATTGAAAAACTGCTGAAACAGACGAATGATAGCACGTTGCAGAACCCTACAACCCCTCCATATCTGATACGAACCGACGGACAGAATCCAGAACCGGTGATACAGCAGCCGGAGGCAGAAGAAGAAGGTGAACCAACAGTTTGAAAAATGATTAAGCTATGAAGTTTGACAAGAAATACATAACAGGAAGATTCTCAGCCATCGTAATTGGTGCGCTGTTGGTTTGTGTGCTTATCATTTGGAAGGCTCTATATACTGCAACCGTGGATAGAGATAAATGGATGCAAGTAGCTGCTATTTCTGTGTCGGACACTATGGTTATGAAGCCAATACGAGGTAATATTTTGTCAGCCGACGGGCAGTTGATGGCAAGCAGTTTGCCTGACTATAAATTATATATTGACTTCTTGTCCGGTATTGATAGAAAAGATTCTATAGATTCTAATGGAAAACTTGTCAGCAGGACATACGATGTTAAACAGTTGGAAGAGAAAGACTCTGTGTGGATGTCAAGCATGGATACAATATGTAGCGGCTTAGCTCGTATTTGCCCACGATATACTCAAGATGAATACAAAGCACATCTGACTAAGGGTTTGAAAGAAAGGAAACGTTACTGGGAAGTGTGTCCACATGTGGTACTTAACTATATTCAGTATAATGATATAATGAAGTTGCCTATTTTTAACTTCAAAAACAGGTATCGCAGTGGTCTTACTATAGTAGAGCGTAATAATAGAAACAAACCATTCGGGTCGTTGGCAAAGCGTACGTTGGGAGAGATGTTCGGTGCAAAAGATAGTGCCCGTTCCGGCTTGGAACTCGCATACGACTCACTTTTGCGCGGTGTACCAGGTAAAAAGCATCACAAGAAAGTGCTTTCAAAATATTTGGATATAATCGACCAGGAACCTGTAGACGGTTACGATCTTGTAACAACTATAGATGTTGGTATGCAGGATATATGTGAAAGTGCTCTCCGACAGAAACTTCAGGAGTTAGATGCAACAATGGGTGTTGTTGTGCTGATGGAGGTTAAGACAGGTGATGTGAAGGCTATTGTTAACTTGCAACGCTATGATGATGGCAACTATTACGAAGCAAGAAACTATGCATTAGCTTCATTGATGGAACCTGGTTCTACATTTAAAACTGCGTCTATCATGGTTGGCATTGACGATGGATATATAAAGGTAACAGATTGGGTAGAAACCGGAAATGGTGTGTGCAATATGTACGGAGCATTGATGAAAGACCACAACTGGGCAACACGTGGTGGATACGGAACAATAGATGTGCCTCACGTCCTGATGTTCTCATCAAATATAGGTGTCAGCAAACTGATTGATAAGTATTATCACGATCAGCCAGAGAAGTTTGTGAGTGGATTACGCCGCATTGGTATTGGTGTGCCGCTGGGTTTACCATTCGATGGTGCTGCGGATCCAAGAATCCGTATGCCGCATAAAGACCGCCGTGGCGGATATAAGCAAAGCGATAACTGGTCGGCTACAGCTCTGCCTTGGATGTCGATTGGATATGAAACACAGATTCCGCCCATTTCAACGGTGGCTTTCTATAATGCAATTGCGAACAACGGAAAGATGGTTCGCCCACGATTTGTAAAAGGAATAGAAAAAAATGGTGAATTAGTGGAGGAGTTCCCCGTAGAGGTTATAAAGAATAGTATTTGTAAAAGGTCCACCCTCAAGGATATCCAGACCATTCTGCAAAGAGTGGTCTGCGATAAAGAGGGACTCGGAAAGAAGGCTGGCAACCCCTACTTCCATGTATCAGGAAAGACTGGTACGGCTCAGGTGTCTAACGGAAGCGGATATAAGGGCGGCAAAAACGAACATCTCGTAAGTTTTTGCGGCTATTATCCCTCGGAAGAACCAAAGTACTCGTGTATCGTAGCGATACGACACTCGTACTATGTAGCCAGTGGTGGTGGTCAGGCGGGTGTTGTATTCTCAAAGATTGCTCAGAGAGTGTATAGCAAGAATGTGACTACAAACCTGAAGTTAGCACAAGACTCTACAGCCATTTTTGTGCCGGATGTGAAGGCTAGTCACAACAAAGACTACAAGAATGTTCTTGCATCGCTTGGACTCAAACAGAGTAATATGGGAGCAGCACCGACTATTAACGATGTGATGGAGGTTCCTGACGTGAGAGGTCTTGGAGCAAGAGACGCTGTGTATGAATTAGCTTCACGCGGTCTTAAAGTAAGAAGTACAGGGCGTGGAGTAGTGACAAAACAAAGCATTGCAGGTGGTGCTAAGTTGGAACCAGGACAGACTATCCTGATTGAATTGAATTGATTAGAAATACTTATATCAAAAATATAATAGTAATATAGAAACAGGCCTATGAAACTACAACAACTGCTTAATGGCGTACACATCCTTGATCACAAAGGAGATATGAATATCGATGTGAAAGGTGTGAAAATAGATTCGCGCAAAGTGGGTAAGGGGGATATGTTTATAGCTGTCAGAGGTACTGCCGCTGATGGTCATGCATATATACCTAAGGCTATTGAACAGGGCGCAAGTGTGATTGTGTGTGAGAAAATCGAGAACCCAATCAGCGGGGTGGGGTATTTGCTTGTAGAAAACTCGGAACAAATTGTAGGTCAGATAGCTACAAATTTCTATTGTAATCCGACTGAGAAACTGAAACTTGTTGGTGTGACAGGCACAAATGGGAAAACGACTGTCGCTACTGTTCTTTATAATATGTTTCGTCATATGGGACATAAGGTAGGCTTACTTTCAACCGTTGTAAACTATATAGATGGTGAAGCTGTAGCAACCGATCATACAACTCCTGATCCCGTTACTCTTAACGAACTTTTGGCTAAAATGGTAGATGCAGGATGTGAATATGCATTTATGGAGGTTAGTAGTCATTCGATAGTACAGAACCGTATTGGTGGACTAAAGTTTGTTGGCGGATTGTTTACCAACATTACTCGTGACCACCTTGATTATCATAAGACTTTTGAGAATTATCTGAAGGCCAAAAAACTGTTCTTCGATAATCTTTCTAAGGATGCTTTTGCTATCACTAATATAGATGATAAAAACGGACTAGTGATGACTCAGAACACACAGGCAACTGTGAAAACATACAGTGTTCAAAATGCAGCGGATTTTAAGGCGAAGATAACAGAATGTCACTTTGATGGAATGTTGTTGGATATCAATGGAAAGGAGGTTAACGTACAGTTTATCGGACGATTCAATGTAAGCAACTTACTTGCTGTATATGGTGCAGCTGTGATGCTAGGTAAGGATGTGAATGAGGTACTGGTAGCTTTGAGTGCCATGAAACCTGTGAATGGACGTTTTGAAGCTTTGAGAAGCCCTAAGGGATTCACTGCTATCGTTGATTATGCTCACACGCCAGATGCGTTGGAAAATGTGCTTAATGCAATTCATGGAGTGTTGCAAGGTAAAGGACAGGTGATTACTGTGTGTGGCGCTGGCGGTAATCGAGATAAGGGTAAGCGTCCGTTGATGGCTAAGGAGGCTGTAAAACAGAGCGATAAGGTAATTTTGACGAGTGATAATCCTCGCGATGAAGAACCTGAAGATATTCTGAATGATATGCTGGCAGGTATTACAGAAGAACAGGCGGGAAAAGTGCTGACTATAGTGGATCGCAGACAGGCTATAAAGACAGCGTGTATGATGGCTCAAAGTGGCGACGTAATTCTTGTTGCAGGTAAGGGACATGAAGACTACCAAATAATCAAAGGTGTTAAACATCATTTTGACGATAAAGAAGAGATAAGAAAATGTTTTACTATCTAAATCAAATTTTAAAGGAAATAGACATACCCGGAATGGGAATGTTCGCATATGTGTCGTTCAGATCACTGATGGCGCTTATTGTGTCTTTGATTATATCAATGTGGGCAGGTGAGTATTTCATCAAGTATATGCACAGGAAAAAGTGTATAGAGGGAGCACGTTCGGCAGATATCGACCCGTATGGAGTCCAGAAAAAAGACGTGCCTAGTATGGGCGGACTTGTTATTCTGCTTGCTATTGTGGTTCCTGCTCTTCTTTTTGG
>DEJD01000056.1:0-14320 GCA_002353215.1 Prevotellaceae bacterium UBA2757 | reverse complement strand
AATAAAGACGGCCTGCCTCCCAGATATAAAATGCTTGGGCAGTTGATATTTGGTGGTATCATAGGTGTTACTTTGTGGTTAAGTCCGCAAGCTGTAGTACGTGAAAATGTAACCCAGGAAATAGGGGTAGAGGAAGTTGTATATCATAAGAGCGAGGCTCGTAAAAGTACTGTTACGACAGTGCCATTCTGTAAAAATAACAATATTGACTACTACGAGTTGTTTAGTTTTATTCCAAACGGTACTATTAAACGTGCTTGCGGTTGGCTATTTTTTGTGCTCTTTACTACTGTTGTAATAACAGCTGTGTCTAATGGAGCCAATCTTAACGATGGAATGGACGGAATGTGTGCTGGCAATTCTGCTATCATAGGTACAGCTTTGGGAATTCTGGCATACGTTTCGGGTCATATACAATTTGCAAGCTATTTGAATGTGATGTATATACCTGGTAGCGAAGAAGTGGTAGTATTTCTTTGCGCATTCGTAGGTGCTTTGATAGGATTCCTTTGGTATAATGTATATCCCGCAAAAATGTTCATGGGAGATACTGGTAGTCTTGCTATCGGTGGAATCATCGCTGTTACTGCGGTAATAATTCACAAAGAATTGCTTCTGCCTATTCTATGCGGTATTTTCTTGATGGAGAGTGTGTCAGTGATGGCTCAAGTGTATTATGCGAAAAAAGGAAATCAGAGAGGTGAGAAATGGAGAGTGTTTAAGAGGGCTCCATTCCATGATCATTACCGTCATAAGATGGAGCCAGGTGTGAAATATCTTATAAAGCGTCCCCGTGGACTTCTGTTTGAGTCGATGATTACAACACGTTTCTGGATTGTAACAATCCTCTTGGCAGCAATAACGATAATAACTCTAAAGGTAAGATAATGGAAAGAATTGTGGTTTTGGGAGCAGCTGAGAGTGGAGCAGGAGCAGCTGTTTTGGCAAAGAAAGAAGGCTTCGATGTGTTTGTGAGTGATATGGGTAAAATCAAGGATAAATATAAGGCCTTGCTTGACAGTCATGGGATAGAGTGGGAGGAAGGTAAGCATACTGAGTCACTCATTCTGAATGCAAAGGAAGTTATTAAAAGTCCTGGCATTCCAGAGAATGCGCCTATGGTTATGAAACTGAGGGCTCAGGGTACGCCAATTATTTCTGAGATAGAGTTTGCTGGCAGATACACAAATGCAAAGATGATTTGTATTACAGGTTCTAACGGTAAGACTACTACTACGTCGTTGATATACCATATCTTGAAACAAGCTGGTTATAATGTAGGTTTGGCCGGTAATATAGGAAACAGTTTGGCACTCCAAGTAGCGGAGGAAAACTACGACTACTACGTGATTGAGTTGAGTAGTTTCCAGTTGGACAATATGTACGATTTCAAGGCGGATATTGCTATTCTTATGAATATTACCCCAGACCATTTGGATCGCTATGAATTCAAGATGCAGAATTACGTGGACAGTAAGATGAGGATTACACAGAATCAGACAGAAGACGATGCTTTCGTGTTCTGGAATGATGACCCAATAGTTACTGCTGAGTTAAAGAAATATAATTTAAGAGCTCGTTTGTATCCGTTCAGTGAGTACAAAGAACTCGGTTCCATCGGATATATTGAGGATAGAGAGTTCATAGTTGAGGAACCGATGCCTTTCAATATGGAACAAGAGGAGTTGGCTCTTCGTGGAAAACATAACCTCTACAACAGTTTAGCTGCAGCTATTACTGCTGATATCGCTGGAGTGTCAAACGAACAGATTCGTAAGGGACTGAGTGATTTTGCAGGTGTTGAACACCGCCTGGAAAAAGCAGGAAGAGTAAAAGGTGTGGATTTTATCAACGATTCTAAAGCGACTAATGTCAATGCCTGTTGGTATGCACTCGAGAGTATGACCCAGCCTACTGTACTTATTCTTGGTGGTAAAGATAAGGGTAATGACTATTCTGAAATATTTGACCTCGTTAAGGAAAAATGTATAGGCTTGGTGTTCTTAGGGGTAGATAACACCAAACTGCATTCAGCCTTTGATTCGTTTGGTCTGCCAATAGTAGATGTACGCTCAATGAAAGATTGTGTAGATGAATGTTTTAAGATGGCAAAACCGGGTAGTTGCGTACTTTTGAGTCCATGCTGTGCAAGCTTCGATCTTTTCAAGAATATGGAAGACAGAGGCGAACAATTTAAAGAGTGTGTAAAAAAACTATAGATAAATGAAAAAACTTTTGTCCGACATAATACATGGAGGAGCATTCAAAGGAGATAAAGGAGTATGGATGATATACTTTTTCCTGTGCATGATTTCTCTCGTTGAGGTGTATAGTGCTTCGTCACGCCTTACATTTGAAGGGGCTCATCACTGGACACCGATGGTGAGCCAGGCGGGTTTTTTACTTGTCGGACTTGTAGTCATTATGCTTGTTCAGCATATTCCGTGCAAGTGGTTTATGCTTTTGCCTTTCCTGCTGTTCCCCCTTGCTGTAATTTTATTGATGATTGCAGCTTTAGGTTTGGGAGGTGGTGAATTGAATGATACTAACCGATGGATTCATATTATGGGCATTAGTTTCCAGCCGTCGGAAGTTGCAAAGGCTGCACTGATAATGTCTGTGGCAGTGGTGTTAGCAAAGACACAGGCTGAGAAGGTGATTCGTAGGCGTGGAAAAGAACATGTGATTGTCGGAGCAATGAAAGGCAGGCGTTCCACTGCATTTACCATCGTTGGAGTGATGACTTGTATAATATGTGGACTTATTTTTATCGATAATGTATCCACCGCAGCCATGCTTTTCTTTGTCGTGGTTCTAATGATGTTTATAGCACATGTCCCACTCGATTTGATGTTCAAAGGAGGGGTGGGACTGCTGGCGGTAATCGTAGTCTATATTGCTTTTCTTTTTACGATGCCTGAAAATGTGCAACGTAAGTTCCCTGGTGGGAAACGTATTGCAACTGTGGCCGCACGATTGTCTCGTCACGGCGGAGGTGCTGACGAAGAATCCAATACACTGTCAAGAGATGATTTTCATAAATTGCTAGATGATAAGAATTCACAAACTACTTATGCAAAAATAGCTGTAGCAAATTCTAATGTTATCGGACGTGGACCAGGAAACTCTATAGAACGTGACTTCTTACAACATGCAGAATCTGACTTTATATATGCAATCATCTTTGAAGAGTTAGGGGTGATAGGAGGCGCGTTTGTTGTGTTTCTTTATTTCACTTTGCTGATTCGGTGTGGACGTATTGCACAGAAATGTCGACGGTTTTTCCCTGCATATCTTGTCCTTGGATTTGGAATAATGATGGTTCTTCAGGCACTTACCAATATGGGTGTTGCTGTAGGACTGTTGCCTGTAACAGGACAAACCCTGCCCCTTATCTCTAAGGGCGGAACTTCGATAATAATCACCAGTTTTTATATTGGAGTCATTCTAAGTGTAAGCCGGTATGCAGAAGAAATTCAGTTGAATAATACGGAAGTAGAACTTGCTGATTCGCTAATTGAAACCGATGAGTTCAGAAGTGAAGGAAATATGGATTAATTATCTGTATTTAGTTTTTGTATTTTCGGTGGCAAAATCGTATATTTGCAGCATAAAGAAGTAGGTAATTAAAAAACTGAAAAAAGAGAGGTTAAAAACAATAAATTATAGTGTTATGGCAGACGGGAAATCATTTAGAGTAATCGTAAGTGGCGGCGGCACCGGCGGACATATCTTTCCGGCAGTCTCAATTGCTAATGCTATTAAGGCTCAACATCCAGATGCTCAAATTCTTTTTATCGGTGCTCTAGGACGAATGGAAATGGAGAGGGTTCCTCAGGCGGGGTATAAGATAATTGGTCTGCCTGTGCGTGGTCTTGTGCGTCCGTTGTGGAGCTTGAAAAATGTAGGCGTGATGATAGATTTTTTGAAAAGCCGTGCTCAAGTTAAGAATATAATTCGCGAGTTTAAACCTGATGTGGCAGTCGGTGTGGGTGGCTATGCTTCTGCTCCTACTTTGAATGCTGCTTATGATATGGGTATTCCCTGCTTGATTCAGGAACAGAATAGTTATGCCGGAGTAACAAATAAGTCGTTAGCAAAAAAAGCAAGTAAAGTATGTGTGGCATATGAGGGAATGGAAAGATTCTTCCCTGCTGATAAGATTATCTTGACCGGTAATCCTGTTCGTCAGAATCTGCTTGACAATAAGATTTCAAAGACTGAGGCTCTTAAGAGTTTCGGTCTGGAGATAAACAGAAGAACTGTTTTAATAATAGGTGGTAGTCTTGGTGCTAGAACTGTAAACGAGAGTGTGCTTGAACATTTGGAGGATATAAGAAATAGTGATGTACAATTTATATGGCAGACAGGAAAGTTCTATAAGAAAGAAATAGATGCTGCATTGGAAGCAGTTGGTCAGCCCCGTAATCTAGTTGTCACTGATTTTATAGCTAATATGGATGCTGCTTATGCTGCTGCTGATGTTGTTGTTTCAAGAGCAGGCGCTAGCAGTATTTCAGAATTGTGTTTATTGGGTAAGCCATGTATTTTGGTTCCGTCTCCCAATGTTGCAGAGGATCATCAGACAAAGAATGCCCAGGCGTTATCAAAAAGAGATGCTGCAATATTTGTTGCAGATAAGGACGCTCGTGCTACATTAGTAGATATAGCAATCCGTACAGCAATGAACGAGCAGAAATTGAAGTCTTTGTCTGAAAACGTTAGCAAATTGGCTTTTAGAAATTCTGCTGACAGAATAGCAGAAGAAGTGTATAAATTGAAGAAGTAAGTATGAAAAGTGTATATTTTATAGGTGCAGGCGGAATAGGCATGAGTGCATTGGTGAGATACTATCTTGCCAAAGGCTTGAATGTTGGTGGTTATGATAAAACCCCAAGTGACTTGACAGAACAGCTCATTAAAGAAGGAGCACAAATCCATTATGAGGACAATATAAGTGCTGTACCAGAGTGCTTTAAGCAAAAAGATGATACATTAGTTGTTTATACTCCAGCAATTCCTGCGGAGCACGGAGAATTGGTGTATTTCCAAACTAACGGATTTGACATAAAGAAAAGAGCTCAAGTGTTGGGACTGCTTACTCAGGAACATAAAGGTCTTTGTGTCGCCGGCACACATGGTAAGACTACTACTTCAACTATGACAGCTCATTTGCTTCACCAGAGCCATGTGGATTGTAATGCATTCTTGGGCGGTATCTCGAAAAACTATGGTACCAACTACATATTATCCGAGAAAAGTGATTATGTGGTGATTGAGGCTGATGAATTTGATCGCTCATTCCATTGGCTGCGTCCGTATATGACCGTGATTACAGCTACCGATCCTGACCATTTGGATATTTATGGTACCAAAGAGGCTTATCTTGAGTCGTTTCGTCATTATACAACGCTTATTCAGCCGGGCGGTGCTCTGATTATCCATAAAGGATTGGAGATGAAAGCCGATGTGGCTCCTTCTGTCAAAGTCTATGAATATTCACGAAACGAAGGAGACTTCCATGCTGAGAATATTCGTATTGGTGGAGGAGAGGTAGTGTTCGACTTTGTTTCTCCTATTAGCAATATTCAAGACGTGAAACTTGGTGTACCAATCAGTATAAATATAGATAACGGTATCGCTGCAATGGCAATGGCACAGCTGAATGGTGTCAGCAACGAGGAGATAAAGCGCGGAATGGAAAGTTTTAGAGGCGTAGATCGCAGATTTGACTTTAAAGTAAAGACTGATAAAATGGTGTTCTTGAGCGATTATGCACATCACCCTAACGAGATAAACCAGAGTGTGAAGTCTGTGCGAGAGTTGTACAAGGACAAGAAAATCGCAGCGATATTCCAACCTCATCTTTACACACGAACCCGAGATTTCTATAAAGAATTCGCTGATGCTTTGTCTCTGCTCGATACAGTTTATCTTTGTGATATTTATCCTGCAAGAGAACAACCTATTCCAGGCGTGACATCAAAGATAATTTATGACAATCTGCGCGATGGAATGGAGAAATATCTTATACATAAAGAAGATATATTGAATATAGCAAAGACAGGAGAATTTGATGTGCTGATTTCTCTTGGTGCTGGTGATATAGAGAATTATGTTCCGGAAATTACAAAAATTCTGACAGAAAGATCTAAGTAATGAACAAGGGCATAAAATTCATAAAGGCATTGGTGATAATCCTATTATTGATAGGATTGATAACCTATGTTGTATGTGCTATGCTCACTATGTCTTCGCCTGATCCGGAAGATCGATGCGAAAGTGTGGAATTGTTTGTAGATGAAGATGCTCGAGTTGTGTTCATAGATAGTACCCAAATCGACAATCTTCTGAGAAAGCATCATATGTATCCTAAAGGTAAACTATTGAAGGATGTTGATACTCGTGCAATCGAAGACCTGATTCGTAAAAATGATTTTGTGGAAGATGTAGAATGTTACAAAACTTCTTCTAACAAACTTTGCATAAATGTTAAGCAACGCAATCCTGTTATTTATGTGCTTCCTGATGGTAAAGATGGTTACTATATAGATAAAAACGGAAAGATTATTCCTGGCAATGTGTTCACATCAAATATGATTGTTGCTACAGGAGATATAACACAGAAATATGCAATGGAAGTATTGGCTGATTTTGGAGATTATCTTCAAGTTGATACCTTTTGGAATAATCAGATTGAACAGATTTATGTAAATACATATAAAGAGAAAAAACCAGTTATCGAACTGATTCCTCGTGTAGGTGATCATGTAGTATACATGGGTAGCATTTGCGATTATAAGAAAAAACTGCGTCGTTTGCGTATATTCTATGAGAAGGCAATGGGTACAGTGGGGTGGAATAAATATGATAAAATCAATTTGGAATTCAATAACCAGATTGTTTGTACAAAACGAAAAATAAAATAACTATATATTATGGCTTCATCAGAGAAAGATTTTATTGTAGCGATAGAACTGGGGTCATCTAAGATTTCGGCTATTGCAGGAAAAAAGAAGGATGGTATGATGCATGTTTTGGCATATGCTGAGGAGAAGACGACAGCTTGTGTGAAACGTGGCGTTGTTTGGAATGTAGAAAAAACTTATCAGACAGTAAACAATCTTATTTCAAAACTGGAAACTGTTTTGAAAGCTAAGGTTGTTAAGGCATATGTTGGACTTGCTGGTCAGTCGCTTCGTTCTTATCGTTGTGTTGTTAAACGTAATATGCTTACACAGAGTTATATTACCAACGAAGCAATTGATAGCATCCGTCAGGAAAGTTATGGAATTCCATTCCCTGAATACGAGGTATTGGAGAATTTCCCACAGGAGTATGTTATCGATCAGAATATTGTTGCAGAACCTGTTGGTGTTATGGGTACTAATATAGAGGGCGAATATTTGGATATTATTGCCAAAACCAAACTTCGTGCAAACCTGAAAACTGTATTTGCTAACTCCAATATTGAGATTGCAGACGAATTGGTATCTCCTCTCGAACTGGCCAACAATATTCTGGAAGATTCTGAAAAACGTAGTGGATGTGCGCTGATTGACCTTGGAGCTGACACTACTACTGTAATTGTTTATAAGAATAATATTCTTCGTTATCTTGTAACCATTCCGCTTGGAATGAACAATGTCAACAAGGATCTTGCTACCATACAGATTGAAGATGCTGAAGCTGAAGAGTTGAAACTGAAATATGGTGACATGAGTAATAATGGTTCTGACGATAAGAATGATGAGAATCTTACATATACCTCCACTGATGGTAGAAAGATAGAGGTTTCACTGATTAAAAGTATCATCAATGCTCGTGTGACAGAACTGCTTGCCAATGTTAGCAATCAAATAGGAAAGTCTAACTATAGCGAGAAGTTGTTGGCTGGTATTATCCTGACAGGTGGTGGTGCTAATATGAGAGGTATAGATAAGGCATTCGCTTCAAATTTGAATGTTGACAAGTGTAGGATAGCTCGTACGACAAATCAGCCAGTGGTAAAAACTTCAAATGCTACAGGCTTTACTCCTGATAATTGTCGTTCAAATTCCCTCGTATCACTTCTCCTTGCAGGTACTCAGTCATGCGATGGAGGTGAGTACGATTCTACTAGTCTATTTGATGCGCAAGAGCGCAAGGTGAATATTCAAGCTGCTCAGCAGAAACAGCAAGAACAGGCAGAGGCAGAGAAAGAGGCCGCTGTTGCATTCGATGAAATAAAAGCTTCAATCCGCACTCAGATTCAGAAGGTTCAAGCTGCAATTACCGAAGTGGAAAACTATGGTAAGGATAAACAAGTCCGCGTAAGGGCAGAAGAGTTGTCTGAAACAGCTCTTGATGTACTGAACGAGAAATACACTCAGGCGTTTGAGGCTTTGAATGGGAAGGATAAGTTTAAGTTGAGTTTGAAGGAGGGTTCTGACCTTGCTGAAATTCTTCGTAAGACAGTTGACACACTTAAGACAGTTGTCGATAGAGCTAAGAAGGATAATAGTTGGCTTGGTCGCTTCAAGAATACTCTTAATGATATTGTTAGCGAATAAATAGTTGTTTCACAGATAAAACAAAACAGATATGGGAGAAAATAATTTTAACTTTTCAGAAGACATGAACGTCTTCAACTTCCAGAAAGGCATTTCCAGCATCATTAAGGTGATTGGCGTTGGGGGTGGAGGAAGCAATGCTGTGAACCACATGTATAACGAGGGTATCCACGATGTCACGTTTGTTGTCTGCAATACAGATAATAAGGCGTTGCAGGATTCTCCTGTTCCTGACAAAATTCAGCTCGGAACTGAGGGCTTGGGTGCGGGTAACCGTCCTGATAAGGCGCGTCAGGCAACCGAGGAATCTATTGAGGATATAAAGCATATGCTTAGCGATGGCACAAAGATGGCTTTCATCACTGCAGGTATGGGTGGTGGCACTGGTACTGGTGCAGCCCCTCTGATTGCCAAAACTGCTAAAGATATGGGTATTCTTACAGTTGGTATTGTTACTATTCCATTTAAGTGGGAGGGTAATAAAAAGATAGACCAGGCGCTTGATGGTGTGGAGGAAATAAGCAAGAATGTTGATGCTCTGCTCGTAATCAATAACGAACGGCTTCGAGAAATCTATCAGGACTTCACACTTGTTGAGGCTTTTGCTAAGGCTGATGACACTCTTTGCAATGCAGCCAAGTCTATAGCAGAAATTATTACTATGCATGGTATCATAAACCTCGACTTCAACGATGTAAGGACAGTGTTGAAGGATGGTGGTGTTGCTATCATGTCTTCTGGCTACGGTTCAGGTGAAGGTCGTGTGACAAAGGCAATATCTGATGCGCTTAACTCGCCACTTTTAAACAATAATGATATCTACCGTTCAAAGAAGATTCTTCTTCGTATCTCTTTCCCTGCTGACGAGGTGGAGGGTAAAGCATTTATGATGGATGAGATGAACGAGGTTCATGAATTCATGGCTAAAATGCAGGAGAGTGATGTAGAAACTAAGTGGGGTCTCGTTTCAGATCCATCCCTCAAAGATCAGGTTAAGATTACCATTCTTGCAACAGGATTCGGCATTGAGGATATCGACTCTGATGCTCTTGAACAGCGACTCCGTCAGCGTGACCAGGAGGCTTTGGCTCGTGCTGCAGAATTGGCTGAGGCTGCTGCCGAGAAAGAGCAGCGTCGTAGCCGTTACTATAAGGGAGATTCTCGTGGTACAATTCGTCGTCCTATCTACAGTTATGTTTTCGGAGATGATGAACTTGACGACGAAGATATAATTAGTATGGTAGAGACATCGCCTACCTACAAGCGTACTAAAGATAATCTGAAACAGATACGCGAAGTGGTAAATAAAACAAATTTAGGTGCTGAGTAATCGTATTTGTAGTTTGTTATAAGTATTATACTTAGATACAGAAAGCCCCGAAAACCTTATGAGTAGATTTTCGGGGCTTTATTATGATTATAGTATAACTGGCTTTCTTTTATGCATCAATGTTGGCGTATGTAGCGTTTCGTTCGATGAAATCGCGTCGTGGACCGACGTCTTCGCCCATAAGCATTGAGAATATATAATCAGCTTCCGCTGCATCTTCTATAGTTACCTGCTTCAGTAGGCGGGTTTCTGGGTTCATAGTTGTCTCCCACAACTGCTCCGGATTCATCTCACCAAGACCTTTGTAACGCTGAGTTTTTATGCCATTTTCCGAACCGTCACCATATTTCTCGATAAAGCGTAGGCGAGCGTTCTCGTCGTAGCAGTATTCACTGATTTTTCCTTTAGTGCATTTGTAGAGTGGTGGGGTGGCAATGTAGAGTCGTCCGTCGCGTATGAGCTGCGGCATATAACGGAAGAAAAGAGTCATAAGAAGAGTGTCGATATGTGAACCATCGACATCGGCATCGGTCATTATGATAGTCTTGTAGTAGCGCAGTTTGTCGTAGTTCGCTTCTTTTGAATCTTCGTTGAGTCCGAATCTTACACCCAATGCCTGGATGATATTATTTACTTCTTCGTGTTCGAATGCCTTGTGCCACATAACGCGCTCCACATTGAATATCTTACCACGGATAGGCAAAATGGCTTGGAAGTGACGGTCGCGTCCTTGTTTTGCAGAACCGCCTGCAGAGTCGCCCTCCACGATGAACATTTCGCAGTTTGCCGCATCTTTATCTGAGCAGTCGGCAAGTTTGCCTGGCAGACCTCCACCGGTCATTGGATTTTTTCTCTGTACGCTTTCTCTCGCTTTTCTTGCGGCAACACGGGCAGTTGCTGCAAGAACAACCTTGTCAACAATCAGTTTTGCTTCCTTTGGATGCTCTTCAAGATATGCTGTTAATGCTTCGCCTACAGCCTGTTGTACGGCTCCTGCAACCTCGTTGTTGCCAAGTTTTGTCTTTGTCTGACCTTCAAACTGTGGCTCTGAAACCTTTACAGAGATAACTGCTGTAAGTCCCTCTCGGAAGTCTTCACCGGAAATCTCAATATGATTTTTCTCCAGTTTCTCTGTAATCTTATTGTCATCTGCGTACTTCTTCAATACTCGGGTCAGTGCTGTACGGAAACCTTGCAGGTGAGTACCACCTTCAATGGTGTTGATGTTGTTTACGTACGAGTGGATATTCTCCGAATATGAAGTGTTGTACATGATAGCCACTTCAATAGGTGTTTCGTTCTTTTCCTTGTTCAGGTAAATTACGTCATCGAACAAGTGTGTACGGGTAGAGTCAATGTACCTTACGAAATCCCGGAGTCCGCCTTTGCTGTAGAATACCTCTTTGCGCTCTCCTTCGATGCCGGCGGCAGCATTTACATCAAGGCGCTTGTCTGTCAGGGTAATGGTGATTCCTGCATTCAGGTACGCCAATTCGCGCATACGGTTGGCCAGAATGTCATATTTGTATGTTGTAGTGATAAAGATGCTCTTGTCTGGCCAGAACTGCTGACGTGTTCCTCTCAGCTCTGTTTCTCCTACAACCTTTACATCATAGAGTGGCTTTCCGATTTCATATTCCTGTTGATAAATCTTACCGTCGCGGAATACCTGAGAAAGCATCTTTGATGAGAGTGCGTTAACACAGCTGACACCCACACCATGCAGACCGCCTGATACCTTATATGAACCCTTGTCGAATTTACCTCCTGCGTGCAGTACGGTCATTACGACTTCAAGGGCTGAGCGATGCTCCTTTTCGTGCATATCTACAGGGATACCACGTCCGTTGTCTTGTACGGTAATAGAATTATCTTCATTGATTGTTACTTCAATGTGTGTACAATATCCAGCCAGTGCTTCATCGATTGAGTTGTCCACTGTCTCGTAAACCAAATGGTGGAGTCCCTTCTCACTGATGTCTCCAATGTACATTGCAGGGCGCTTGCGCACTGCCTCCAAACCCTCCAGGACAGTGATGTTACTGGCTGAATAATTTTCTGCTTTTTCTAAATTCTCGTCCATGTTTGTTTTCTTGTGAAACTTATGGTGCAAAGATAGCGAAAAAAACTGAAAGGGCAACTATAAAAACTATGTTTTTATAATCGTTTTTGTAGAGTTTTTTGCATAAAAAAAGTGAGCAACAGGATTGTTGACTCACTCTATTGTTTTTGTTAACTGAAAAGTCTCTAATTATGCCATTTTAGCAATAAGTTTTGCAGCACCAGACTTCAAGTTTGCAGCCTTCTTCCAGTGGATNNNGCCAGCTTGTCGAGCATCTTCTGGAGTGTTGGGAACTGCTTTTCTGCTTCAGCCTTAGACTTAGTGTTACGGAAGTTCTTCAGGGCTGTACGCATTGTCTTTGCATAGTAGCGGTTGTGAGCTCTACGCTTTTCATTCTGACGAATTCTCTTCAGACATGATTTGTGATTTGCCATTTCTTTTTAGTTTTAGATTGTTAATAAATAAATGTGGAGTTCGATGTGGTATGGCTTATGACCTCGCACCCTTCTCCAAAAATTAAGGGCTCGACTTGCGTTTTTGCCCTTATTTGGTAGTCCCTAGGAGAGTCGAACTCCTCTTTAGAGAATGAAAATCTCTCGTCCTAACCGATAGACGAAGGGACCAGCCTACGACATTTCTGTCAAAGCAAAATAGCATCTGCTGCTAATTTGCGGGTGCAAAGGTAGGAATTAGTACGTAAAGTACAAAATAAATGTCTAATATTTTTTATTTTTTCTTTATCTGGTGTTATCTTTGTGCTATGGAATCGATACATGGAATAGTGCTTCGCTCTGTGCGTTACAGCGATACATCTCAGATAGTTGATGTCTTTACATCTTCTTATGGGTACCTGTCGCTGGTGACCAAACAGGCTCGTAATCATCGCACTTCATCCTCTATGGCATTCTGGCAACCACTCTCTATGGTCGAGTTTCAGGCGGATATTCGTCCGGTGGCTCGTTTGCCCAGGCCGTCCGATGTCCATTTCTATTATAAATATACCAATGTCCCTTATTCTCCTATAAAAACGACGATCATGCTTTTCCTTGCAGAATTCCTTTCTGCAGCTTTGCGTGAGGAGAAACACAACGAGCCGCTTTATAATTATATTGAACATTCGCTTCAGTGGTTCGATGAGGCACGTTTCCCTTCTGCCATAGCCAATTTTCATCTTGTTTTTCTCATGCACTTGTCGCGTTTTGTGGGTATATATCCTAATTTCGAATCTCCGTCATCGTATTTTGATTTGGTATCAGGTACCTATCAGGCAGTTCCGCCTCTTCATCATAATTATATAAAAGGAGAAGAGGCAATGTTCTTGCCCCTTCTGTTTCGTATGAACTATTCAACAGCTCATCTGTTTAAATTTTCCTCTTCCCAGCGCCGTCGGATTGTTGAGGTTCTCAATGCTTTCTACCGCATCCATCTTCCGTCGTTTCCTGAACTGAAATCGTTACAGGTTCTCCACGAAGTATTTGCGTAGTTTTACTTCGGCCGAACCTGACCGTTACCTCTGATAATCCACTTGTATGTAGTGATTTCCTCGAGAGCCATTGGTCCGCGGGCATGTAGCTTTTGTGTTGAGATGCCTATTTCTGCTCCAAGACCGAACTGAGCTCCGTCTGTGAAACTCGTAGGTGCGTTGTGATATACGCATGCAGCATCTACTGCCTTTAGGAATTTCTCAGCTGTGTCCTTGTCTTCTGCAATGATGCATTCTGAATGCCCGGAGCCGTTCTTTCTGATGTGAGCCAAAGCTTCGTTGAGTGAACTGACGGTCTTTATCGCCATTGTGTATGCCTGGAATTCTGTGCCGTATGTCGTTTCTGTAGCAGGTTTCAGCAAGTCGGAAGGGTAGTGCCCCTGCAGTGCTGCCAATGCGGGTTCGTCGGCATAAATGAGTACGTTGGACTCTGCTAATGGTGCACACAGTTGAGGCAGATCTTTTAGTCTGTCTTCATGGATGATGGTGCAGTCGAGAGCATTGCAGACGCTTACGCGACGGGTTTTTGCATTATTGATAATCTTTGCGCCTTTGTCCAGATCGCCTGATTTGTCAAAATATGCATGGCACACTCCGGCTCCTGTTTCTATTACGGGTACAGTGGCTTCTTGTCTTACGAAGTCGATGAGACGTTTGCTGCCGCGAGGAATAACCAAATCGACAAATCCGTTTGCGTGCAGCAGAGCACCTGTTGCCTCGTGAGTGGCAGGTAGCAATTCTATAATGTGTTCGTTGATGTTATATTCGCGCAATACATCTTTTATTATACTAACAATAGCTCTGTTCGAGTCGTCTGCATCTTTTCCGCCTTTCAGGATGCATGCATTGCCCGACTTCATACAAAGTGCAAATACATCGAATGTTACGTTCGG
>DEJD01000074.1:3099-3231 GCA_002353215.1 Prevotellaceae bacterium UBA2757 | reverse complement strand
GCAATAGCTTTAATATCTGCCATCGTCTTAAAATTTTTAATTATTGTTTGTACTATTTTTTTACTTTAATAAAATTTGGTTGGCTTTGCTTATTAGCAATTAGCCTTTTTTCTCGATTGCATCAAGCAATCC
>DEJD01000074.1:2783-3009 GCA_002353215.1 Prevotellaceae bacterium UBA2757 | reverse complement strand
GCAATAACGTCTGCAATGAGTTCCTTCTTGCTCTTGATTGCAGCAAGCGTGCTGAGTTGATCTGCACCGACATAGCAACTTTCTTCTGCATAAGCACCCTTCAGAGCAGGCATGTCGCCATGATCCTTTGCGAAGCTCTTAATCAACTTAGCAGGTACGTTTGCAGTCTGGCAGAACATAATTCCTGTAGTATTCTTAAGAACAGGTTTCAGTGCATCAAACTCCT
>DEJD01000074.1:2595-2736 GCA_002353215.1 Prevotellaceae bacterium UBA2757 | reverse complement strand
TCTTGAAACATTCGCGACGAAGTTCGCTTGTTGTAGTAGAATCAAGAGCCGTTACATCAACTACGTAAAAATGAGGATAGCTGTTGAGCGTCTCAACGAGGCTATCAATAAGTAAAGCTTTATCTTCTTTCTTCATGATTC
>DEJD01000074.1:1794-2444 GCA_002353215.1 Prevotellaceae bacterium UBA2757 | reverse complement strand
TTGATGAACTCCTGAGCGTTCTGTGCAATCTTCTCAGCAGAGAATGAAATCTTGCCAATAGAAGCATGAACGATACCAGATTTATCAACCTTGAAATCTATCTTACCTGACTTTACTTCACGAATAGCTTTTGCTACGTCCATTGTAACTGTACCACTCTTTGGGTTAGGCATAAGGCCACGAGGACCGAGGACACGACCGAGAGCACCAATCTTACCCATGCACGAAGGCATAGTGATGATTACATCGATGTCAGTCCAACCACCCTTGATCTTGTCGATATACTCTTCAAGACCAACATAGTCGGCACCAGCTTCTGTAGCAGCAGTAACCTGATCAGAAGTAACGAGTGCGAGCACACGAACCTCTTTACCGGTTCCGTTAGGGAGAGATACAACACCACGTACCATCTGGTTTGCCTTACGAGGGTCAACTCCAAGACGGATGTCGATGTCGAGCGATGCGTCAAACTTAGTGAAAGTAATATCCTTCACAAGCTGTGATGCTTCGGCAAGAGTATATGCTTTCCCTGTTTCAACCTTGTCAGCAACTGCCTTCTGATTTTTTGTTAGTTTACTCATCTTGATTGAATTTTTAATTTGTTACCAGGGACATCATTACTTTACAGTAATACCCATACTTCTTGCTGT
>DEJD01000074.1:0-1741 GCA_002353215.1 Prevotellaceae bacterium UBA2757 | reverse complement strand
ATAGCACGTACTTGATCCCATGTTACTGTAGCCACCTTTTTACGGTTTGGCTCAGCAGAACCCTTCTTTAATTTTGCAGCTTCCATCAACTGTACTGCTGCAGGAGGGGTCTTAATCACGAAATCATAAGACTTGTCTGCATAGTAAGTAATAACGACTGGAAGTACCTTACCAGCCTTATCCTGAGTTCTGGCGTTGAATGCCTTACAGAAATCCATTATGTTGATACCCTTAGAACCAAGAGCAGGTCCTACTGGTGGAGATGGATTTGCAGCGCCACCCCTAATCTGTAATTTGATTAATCCAGCAACTTCTTTAGCCATTTTGTTTTATTTATTAATTAGTTAACGATAAAGAACCAGCTCGCGTAACATCAAGCCATTTCTTTTGAAACCTGTGCAAAGCTTAATTCGAGCGGAGTTACACGTCCGAAAATCTTAACCGACACTTTGAGCTTCTGCTTGTCTGCATTGACACTTTCAATTGTTCCATCAAAACCACTGAATGGACCGTCCGCAACCTTTACAGTTTCACCAACGGTAAAGTCTGTCTGTACATTCATAGCTGATGTCTCTTCTTCTGAACCTACACCGAGCATACGGTTTAATTCAGACTGACGTACTGGGGATGGTTTGTCCATACCGCCAATAAATCCAAGAACACCTGGAGTATTACGAAGCATATGAGGAATTTCTCCGACCAAAGCTGCTTCAACCAAAACATATCCGGGCAGAAGATTTCTCTTCTGTTCAACACGTTTGTTTGTAGCAGTAGTCTTGATGACATTCTCTGTCGGAATAAGTACCTGTGTAACATACTGTTCGTAACCATGATTCTTCATATCAAGTTCAATATATTCCTTGACATTAGATTCTTTGCCACTTATAGTACGTAGCACATACCAATTCTTCTCAATCTCAGCCATATTTACCCTCCTGATGAATAATTAAAAGAGTGAATAGACAAGTTTCATAACCTCTTCAAAGAAAGAGTCCATGATAAAGACAACAACTGCAATGATGATGGAAGCAGATAAAACTATCACTGCGCTGTTGGTCAACTCCTTATATGAAGGCCAAGAACACTTATGAACAAGTTCATCGTATGATTCTTTGCAATAATTGATAACTTTTCTAAGCATACCTTTATTCTTACTATTAGCACGGGAAGAGAGGCTCGAACTCCCGACACCTGGTTTTGGAGACCAGTGCTCTGCCAACTGAGCTATTCCCGTAGATTAGTTGAGGGTTAAGTGCCTTGAACTTATGTTCGGACCCTCTGCCCTCAACTTATTATTTTTTATTGCCAGAACAAGTCTGGCTAATAGTCGGAGATTAGTCGAATACTTCTGTAACCTGACCAGAACCTACTGTACGACCACCTTCACGGATAGCGAAGCGAAGACCTACGTTGATAGCTACTGGGTAGATGAGTTCAACCTTGATCTCAACGTTATCACCAGGCATAACCATTTCTACTCCATCTGGGAGAGAGATTTCACCTGTACAGTCCATTGTACGAAGATAGAACTGTGGACGATAGTGATTCTTGAATGGAGTGTGACGACCACCTTCTTCCTTCTTCAGTACGTAGATAGAAGCCTTGAAGCCCTTGTGTGGAGTGATAACTCCTGGGTGTGTGATAACCATACCACGCTTAACGTCCTTCTTATCGATACCACGGAGAAGCAGACCTACGTTATCACCAGCCTGACCTTCATCAAGAATCTTACGGAACATTT
>DEJD01000100.1:8332-8900 GCA_002353215.1 Prevotellaceae bacterium UBA2757 | reverse complement strand
CAATAAAATATGACTAAAGCAGAAATTGTTGCACAGATAAGCAACGAGACAGGAATTGAGAGCAAGAAGGTACTTACTGTAGTTGAAGCTCTCATGGTTACTATTAAGGATACGATTGCAAAAGATGAAGACATCTTCCTTCGTGGATTCGGTACATTTACTACTAAAACCCGTAAGGAGAAAATCGGTCGTCTGATTAAGGAAAATAAGTCAGTTGTTGTTCCAGAACACAAGATTCCTTATTTCAAGCCTGCAGATGTATTCAAAGACATGCTTTTGAAGTAATCCTTTTTAGCAGCAAAATTTCAAACAATGCAAAATGTAAGATAAGCACAATCGCAGATATTTTACATTTTGCATTTTGTTTTTTACTGAAAACAGTCAAACCGGTTGATACCATGATGATCCTCGATGTTCTTATATGTACAATAGATGCCGGAATACGTCGGATTCCCGATGTGTTGCTGCCACCTGTCGAAGGAGTGTCGTGGATTGTGTCAATGCAATATACCGACCGTAAGTTTCTGGATGAGATTCCTGCAGAACTGCAGACTCGCTCAGATGTGAC
>DEJD01000100.1:1143-8255 GCA_002353215.1 Prevotellaceae bacterium UBA2757 | reverse complement strand
TCGCTTCGTGAGGTTATTCATTTCTTTGAGATGAATCCTTCATATGATATTGTTTGTTTTGCAGCAGCCGACTATGAAGGTGCATTACTTAAAGCCTATCCGTCTCAGCTTACTTCGTTCGAGAGTGCTTTTCAATATGGTTATTACCCTGCTTCTGTTGAGATTGCTATGCGTCGAGGCTTGGGTCTTTACTTCGATACCCGTTTCGGCTTGGGCAGTCAGCATTTGTGTGCCGGTGAGGAGGATGTACTGATAAAGGATGCTCTGTCTGCTGGTTATAACGTAGTCGTAAATCCTCTGACTATCGTTCGTACCGACAGAAATACTACAGGACAGACCTTCCTTGGAAACAAACAGATGCAACTTACCAAGGGGGCTGTGTTCCATTATCTTTTTGGAACCACAGAAGCCATATGGCGCAGTGTGAAGGAAGCAGGCTTCTATCTCTTCCACTTTCATGCAAATCCGTTTCCTATATTATATAATATGTTACGTGGTATATGGATATTACGATAGTTATTCCAATATATAATCGCAAGGAATACATACATAAAACCTTGGAAACCATTGACGACAAATATCCTCTGATACTTGTCGATAATGGAAGTACTGACGGCAGTTTCGAGTTGTGTAGCGAGATAGTTGCACATCGTAAACATACAATCCTTGTTACAGAACCGAAACAGGGAGCAGCAGCTGCTCGCAATAAGGGTTTGTCTATGTGTCAGACTCGTTGGGTGTATTTCTTCGATTCCGACGACATCTTTACCGGACTTCCTATTTCCTGGAATACCGATGCAGATGTTGTGTTTTTCCCTACTCGTATTGATGTGAACGGCAAATGGCGTACACGCGACTATCAGGTTCCAACGGCTCCACATATACATATTCTTAATTCTATGTTGAACACCCCGGGGATGATTTTCCGAACAGACTTCCTTCGAGATTTGGGAGGGTGGAACGAATCGAGTTTTGTTTGGAACGATTGGGAACTGGGACTGCGGGTTCTTCTGCATCATGCTAAGGTTGACTATGTTACAAAACAGCCATACCATGTTATCAATCTTCACTCCGACAGCATAACTGGCGATAGTCTGTCTTCACGTGCCGACCAGATAATTGCTACCTTGGGTTTTGCCTTCGATGATATCTTCAATTCTGCTGTCGGAGGAAAGGAAAGACAGAAAGCCTTTGCAGCCCTCTTCTACAGATGTTATATTTTAAGTGGAAAGATGCTGATGGAGGGAAATGCTGAAAGCAGCGCAAAGGTCGATGCATTCATCTACGACCGTTTCCGTGTAAACCGTCAGAGTCATATGATGGGAAAAATGCTTCGCTGGGCATCTGCAAAGGGTGTCAGAGGAGTTTGGCGTATAGCTCTTCGTATTGTTTAGCCACTTTTATATAGTCGTGGTGCTTTTCTATGTAATCTATACTCTGACGCTTCAGTTCTGGTATGCGTTCGGGGTGTAGAACGAGTTGTTCTATCTCGTGGTAACAACTCTCATAATTCGGTTGCACATTGATGATTGGTCGAAGATGCTTTTCACCCAATATTTCGTAGTTCTCGGGTTCTCCACCACCTATATCTATGATTCCCTTCGACATAGCTTCAAGCGAATTCATTGATGGCGTGTAGGAATAAATCTGGTCAAGAATGGCATCATTCTCTTCCATGATTTTCTGATATTGTTCAAATGGTACTCCCTCAACAATGTTTATTTCCACCTTGTCCGGGTATTTCTTCTTCACTGCTTCTGCAGCTTTCAGCAATATGTCCGTACCCTTGTATGAATGGCGCTTTGGTGAAATACCGATGAAAAGCGATACCTTTGATGGAATCTTGAATGCGTCGTCTGCCTTTTTCTCCTTGGGCTTGATGGGAAAGGGGATGAAAGTCATCTTATCCCTCAGCTGTGGCACAGCATTATATGTAGCCCAGTATTCGTATAGTCCTGCAACTATGGCATCACAATCATTTGCCACATATTTACACAGGGTCTCTTTTGCTGTTCCGATTACATCGTTTCTAAACAGTTCTGCCGGTTCGTCGTATCTTATCGTTTCACCTATATTGAAATCGCTGTAGCGGAGCGGACGGATATATGTGTTCACCTGTGCCCAATAGTAATCCATGCCAAAAGCCCCCAACACAATCTTTCGGTTGTGTTTGCGCAGGTAATTGTAAAATGGTGCTATGCGTTCTGCCTTCAGTTCCAGAAACATAGGGTTGATAAGTTGTACTATGTCATACCCCTTCATCTTAGGTAGGGCCTTCATCATTCGCCACACGAATGAGATAGTGCCCTGCAGTCCGTAGTCGCGTTTCAGGTCTATGTCTCGCGGATAGTTTTTCCAGTGGTCGCCCGTACTGGCAACCACACATTCATGTCCCAGCGCCTTCAGCCCTTCTGCCAAAGTGTTGTGAACATTAGAATAGTCGCCAAGTAAGAGTATTTTCATTATTTCGAGACTTTTGAATAAATACCGTGCAAAAATAGCAATTTTTTATGTATTATTACGTTATTATTTATAATAAATGCAGATTTATGTCAACTCTTTTTGGTAGGGCTTTCAGATATATTCAGCGACATATAAAACGTGCTTTGTATGCCAATCGTTTTTACAATTGGTATGTCTTCTCACGACATCTGAGTCAGAAGTGGTATGAAGCTGCAAACAAACATTACGCTAACAGCTCTGTATATAGTGAGAGGTCTCAGAGCAAGACTGTTATCTTTCTCTGCAACGGATATGTAGAACATGGAGGGTGGGGCGACCGTTTGAAAGGCATCCTTTCCACATATGCTGTCTGTAAATATTTAGGAATAGATTTCCGCATTTCGTTCACTTCGCCTTTCCCGCTTTCCGACTATCTCGTTCCCAATACCTACGATTGGACCATCAGCAATGATGAAGTCATATATGATCGTTCTGTTTCTGATGTCATCACTCTTGAAATCGGAGCAGAAACCGATTGGCAGGCTCGCAAACAGTATGATTATCTGAGAGAAAAGATAGTTCGTTCCTCAGCTCGTCAGATTCATGTTTATACCAATGCCCACTTCGCATATAATCATGGTTTTTCCGAGTTGTTCCACGAACTGTTTAAACCGACAGAACGTCTTCGTCTTTCGCTTGATAAATGCAAACGCGAACTTGGCAACGATTACGTCAGTGTCTCTTCCCGTTTCATAGGCAGTCTTGGCGATTTTGAAGACACACAGAAGATGAAGGCTCTGCCTCAGCCATTGCGACAGCAGCTTCTGGACCGATGTGTCGAACAGGTTTGCCAGCTTCACGATTCCCATCCGGACAGTCGCATTCTCGTCTGTTCCGACAGTGCCACCTTCCTTCGAGCCGTTTCTGATCTTCCTTATTCATACGTATATAGTGGCAGAATGGTTCATTTTGACGTAAACAATCCCGACAACAGTTATGAGCTATATGAAAAGACTTTCGTTGATTTCATGCTGATAGCAGATGCATCACATATTTACCGGCTCGAAACTCGCTGGATTCGCAATAGTGGTTTCCCTTATGCGGCATCAATGGTTAATGGACATCCATTTCATAGCATACGTTTTTGATTATGAATGACGAACAAGGCAAACAGGAGAAAAAGATATATCAGCAGATTATGAAGGGAACAGCTGTGTTTGGCGGTTCTCAGATAATCAATATGCTTGCCAATGTAATCAAGGGAAAGTTCACAGCTATCTTCCTTGGTGCCAGTGGTATGGGTATTTCTTCTTTGCTTGGTTCCGCTCTCTCACCCTTTCAGCAGTTCTTCACTTTCAGTTTGCCGGTAGCTGCTGTACGCGATATAGCTTCTGGGCAGGATGAAGATGCAAAGGCACGTTCTGTGCTTATCTTCCGTCGGGTGTTATACTCTTTGGCATTTCTCGGCATGATTACAATGGCTTTGTGTTCATCTCTTCTGAGTCAGACCACGTTCGGCAACGATGAACACTCTTTGTGGTTCATAGAAATGTCTGTAGCTTTGCTGTTCTTTATCCTTACTGCTGCGGAAAACACAATCCTGCAGGGCTATCGTTATCTCACGGCCTATGCTATGTCTGCCGTTGTCGGTTCTGTTTGTGGAGTACTGTTCGCCGTTCCGCTCTACTGGCTGTATGGAGTTGAGGGTATCGTGCCTTCTATGATGATTCTCTCCTTTGTCACATTCATATTCTCCCGATACTTCACCTCCCGACTCAGAATAAAGTCTGTCAGTCTTTCGTGGCGCGAAACCTTCTCTGGCAGTCGTGCATTGATGATGATGGGTGGTGCAATGATGGTTGCAGGATTGTTGGGTGCCCTCAGCACATATTTCCAGAATACCTTTATCCGCAGTTTCGGTAATATCTCTGACATTGGTCTCTACAACGCAGCAAATATTGTCACAGTGCAATGTACGGCTCTTGTGTTTTCTTCTATGTCTGCTGACTATTATCCGCACCTGTCTGAGTTGTTGGAATATAAAGACCGAATGCAGAAGTTCGTTCAGAAGGAAGGTGAGATGGTTCTGTTGGTTATGGCTCCTATCATCTCATTGCTGATACTCTTTTCTGCAGTAGTCGTTCGGGTGTTGCTGACCTCCGAATTCGACTCTGTCATTCCTCTTTTGCGTCTTATTGCCCTGAGTTTTATGGGTAGGGCATTTTGTTTTCCGCTCGACTATGTGTGTCTGGCAAAGGGCGATAAGTCCTTCTTCTTCTGGGTCGATGGTGTGTGGACCAATATAAAGACATTCCTCCTTTGTATTTCCGGGTATTACTTCTTCGGACTCATAGGTCTGGGTTATGCTATGCTTGCCAATGCCCTCATCGACATCGTCGTTTCTGCGATACTCAACAAAGTGAGGTATCATGTAGGCTATGATCGCCGTTACTACAAAATGTTCTTGTCCTTTCTGCTTCTCGACCTGTCAGTTCTTTTGGCCTCATACATACAGACTCCATTCCTGAGTTATTCGTTGATGCTCCTGCTTGTAGTTGCTATATGTATAGTCTCTCTGGTACAGATTCTGATACGCATCCGAGGCAAACACATACAGTCATATAAAACAAATCAGTAATATGCAGAATATAAAGATAACAGTTCTCATAGCTATATATAATGCAGAGAAATATCTGAATCAGTGTTTGGATTCGCTTCGTCAGCAAACCCTCCAGGAGTGCGAATTTCTTTGCATCGACGACTGTTCCACAGACTCTTCTGTTTCCATCATCAAGAGTTATGTGGCTTCCGATTCCCGTTTCAAACTGATGCACACACCTGTAAACAGCGGACAGGCAGTAGCCCGTAATCTCGGTCTTGCCTGTGCCACAGGTGAGTATGTCACTATGCTTGATGCAGACGACTGGTTTGCTCCTGATACATTGGAGGCTGCTTATAATGTAGCACTCGACAACGACTTCCCTGATACAGTTCTGTTTCGCCTGATGATGGTTGACGAAACCACAGGCAACATCAGTCAATTCCCTATATCCGTAAGTCAACACCCGCTCAGCGGACAGGAGGCTTTCCGCCTATCCCTCGACTGGCAGCTGCATGGCTATTATATAATCCGTCGCGACATTCATATCCGTTATCCTTACGATGCTACCTATCGTGTTTATTCCGACGATATAACGACCCGATTCCATTTTCTCCATTCGCGTACTGTGTTCTTCTCGGAAGGACAATACTTCTATCGTCAGCATTCCGAATCAGTCACCCATCGTTATTCTGTTTCCCGCTTCCTTTTCATGGATGCTATGTCGTTGCTGAAACAGAAAATTCAGGAGGAAATTCAGGAGGGTAGTATCAACAATCCTGAGGATATACTCACATATTTTGAGAACCTCCGCTGGCTGAATTTCCTTTCTATGGTGCACTATTTCATAGAGCACAAAAATAAGATGTCTGCCCAGGAAGAGGCTGACATCTTATCTCGTTTGAAGTCAAAACTTATGACTTTTGAAACCGACCGTATTGAGTCGCGCTTCAAATATCGTTTCGGGTATATTCCTTTCCGCAACTGGCGTTTGTTCTACTTGCAGGAAGTAGTCTTCTGGAAAGTCCACCCTCTCTATCAGACACTGAAACTCAGTAAAGCGGAACGTTGATGTCGAACACCGGTTCTGCGTCTTTCAGTCGTGGGTGGTGAGCATCCTTCTCACTCAGTATTCTGTTTTCCGTAGGCACTCTCCAGTCTATTCCCAGGTCGGGGTCGTCCCATGCTATGGCACCTTCCGACTGTGGGGCATAGTAGTTGTCGCACTTATACTGGAAAACGGCTTCGTCGCTGAGTACAGCGAATCCGTGGGCAAATCCGCGTGGCACGAATATCTGTCTGTGGTTTTCTGCTGTCAGTTCTACGGCTACATGTTTTCCATACGTAGGTGAACCCTTACGAATGTCAACAGCCACATCCAATACTGCACCTTTAACCACTCTTACCAGTTTCGACTGTGTGAATGGAGGTTTCTGGAAGTGCAATCCTCTCACCACTCCTGCAACCGACATGCTTTCGTTGTCCTGCACGAATTGGGTTTTGCACACCTTTTCCTCAAACTCCCTTTGTGAGTAGCTCTCAAAGAAATATCCCCGTGCATCACCGAAGATGCGCGGTTCTATTATTTTCACCCCCTCTATTTCAGTGTCGATTACTGTAATCATATGATGTTCATCATCATGGTGAAGCCAGTCAGGTCGAACACACTCTTAACGGTCTGTTGCAGGTTCTTTATAGCCAGTTGTCCGCCTTCAGCCTTCAGCTGCTTGTGCAGGTTCAGCAGTGAACGGAGACCAGAACTTGAGATGTATTCCAGCTCGTTGCAGTCGAAGATAATATCTTTGTTTTCAGCTACTATTTCAGCGATTTCCTCGTTGAATTCTTCTACTGATGCTGTGTCGAGTCTGCCAATCAGTTCGACGATGGTTTTGTCACCTTTTATAACGTTGAGTTCCATATTATTATTTTTATTTTAAAGGTTTGCTAATTCGATTATCTTAGTTACGGCAACCTTCAGGTCGTCGCATTTCTTACCTCCTGCAGTAGCGAAGTGTGGTTGTCCGCCACCGCCGCCCTGAATCAGTTTTGCTGCTTCGCGCACAATCTGTCC
>DEJD01000100.1:0-1002 GCA_002353215.1 Prevotellaceae bacterium UBA2757 | reverse complement strand
GTTGAGGGTCGAGAGGCACTACACCAGAAACGACCTTCACGCCATTCACTTCTATTGCCTTCTCGATGAGAGCTTCCTTCAGTTTCTTTGCGTTCTGACTCTTATATTCCTCTACCTGGCTCTGCAGTTCCTTATTCTCTGCAATAGCTTTCTTAACGGTAGCCATCAGGTCTGGAGCATTATTCAGCAGTGAGCGCAGGTTGTTCATGAAGTCTTGTGTGATGTCGAACAAGTTCTCCACTTCCTTACCTGTGATAGCTTCTATACGTCGTATGCCGGCAGCAATACTGCTTTCGCTGGTGATACGAATCATACCCAGACAACCGGTTGACTTAGCATGGCATCCACCGCAGAATTCTACGCTGTCGCCGAATTTCACTACGCGCACCTTGTCGCCATACTTCTCACCGAACAGAGCGATAGCTCCCAGTTTCTTGGCTTCTTCGATAGGGTAGTCGCGGTACTCCTCCAAAGGAATGTTCTGGCGGATGCGTTCGTTCACGATGTGTTCTACCTCGCGAATCTGTTCTGGAGTCATCTTCTCGAAGTGTGAGAAGTCGAAACGCAGACCGTCGGCAGTCACCAGCGAACCTTTCTGTTCTACGTGTGTGCCGAGCACCTCTCTCAGAGCCTGGTCCAGAAGGTGTGTACAAGTGTGGTTTGCCTCTATGGCACGACGGGTCTCCACATCTACGCAAGCCATAAACTCAGCTTCCGGATGCTCAGGCATCTTCTTCAGGATGTGGATAGCTATACCGTTTTCTTTCTTTGTATCTACAACTTTTACTTCTTCATATTCAGAAACGAGAACACCGCAGTCGCCTACTTCACCACCCATCTCGCCGTAGAACGGAGTCTTGTCGAGGATTACCTCAAACACCGAACCCTTCTTCTGGGTTACCTCTCTATACTTGACAATGTGTGCAGGGTACTCAGTATTGTCGTAACCGACAAATTCAGAAATACTGCCGTTATCGTTTTCGTTATCGTTATCGTTTTCGT
>DEJD01000091.1:9375-10089 GCA_002353215.1 Prevotellaceae bacterium UBA2757 | reverse complement strand
GATATTATCACCGATCTTAACCTCTGTAGAGCCGTTCACTGCAACGCAGATCTTCTCCAGCAGCTGTTCTGTAAACGACATCATCCAGTTGTAGTCCTTGTATGCCACATAGAGTTCCATACATGTAAACTCAGGATTATGACTGCGGTCCATACCTTCGTTGCGGAAGTTTCTGCCTATCTCATATACTCCCTCAAAACCGCCAACGATAAGACGTTTCAGATAGAGTTCTGTAGCAATACGCAGATAAAGGTCTATGTTCAGGGCATTGTGGTGAGTGATGAACGGACGAGCTGTAGCTCCACCGGCAATCTGCTGGAGAATTGGAGTTTCCACCTCAGTGAAACCAGCCTCGTCAAACACCTGACGCATAGTTCTCAGGATTGTTGCTCGTTTCAGGAACACATCCTTCACACCCTGATTAACAATCAGGTCAACATATCTCTGGCGGTATCTGAGTTCAGGGTCTTCGAATGCGTCGAATACCTGTCCGTCTTTTTCCTTTACCACTGGCAGCGGTTTCAGACTCTTTGCCAAAACAGTCAGCGACTGAGCATGAACAGATATCTCTCCTGTCTGAGTACGGAACACATATCCCTTTACACCGATAAAGTCGCCCAAATCGAGCAACTTCTTAAACACTACGTTATAAAGGTCTTTGTTTTCATCCGGACAGATATCATCGCGAGTGATATAAACCTGAATTCTGCCCTT
>DEJD01000091.1:7089-9297 GCA_002353215.1 Prevotellaceae bacterium UBA2757 | reverse complement strand
CCAACAGGTTTCCCTTCTTCATCAGTCTCAGGGTCAACGAACTCTGAGATTATATCAGTTGAAAACGCATTTGTCTCATACATAGCAGCAGGATATGCCTCTATTCCCATAGCTTTCAAGGCATCCAGATTCGCTCTGCGCTGAATCTCCTGCTCCGACAATTCCAGTATATTCATTCTCTATTTCTATTATTTGCCGCGAAGATACGCATAATAAATGAAATAGAGTGAGTACGTTAGTGAAAAAAACAAAAAAATCACAACCTGAAGTAGATTGTGATTTTCTTTTTGATATGTATTGTCCTTACTTGAATATCTGCTTACGCACAGAACCGTCACTCATCTTAATGATGTAAACAGCACCGGCAACAGGGTTTCCTTTCAGACGGACTCCCTGCAGTGTGTATATTGCTTCATCCGTCTTCTGATCGTCGGTACTATGAGAATAGATGCCTGTTACAATTGGGTTATAAGGGCTTCCTAAAACATAAGAGTCTGCACCTGGGTAAGTTTCATTTATTCCGAACAGTCCGAAGGCAGTACCACCAGGAACCTTCCACGAACCATCAGTCTTATAGAAACCTATTCCCCTGTCGCCATTACGGAATTCATAGATGTACTTATATGATGCCTGATTAGCAGCAACTTCGACGATGGAATCGCAATAAAAACCTTTCACATAATTAGTTGCTATTGTGGTATTTGCCTTAATTGCTGTTGGAACGAATACAGGATTCTTCACCTTAGAGTTGAATATTACAGGTTTGTTGGCTGCTATCACCTTTCCTGCTGCAATAGCAGAAACCTCCAAAGTATCATATCCTTCTTCATATTCGTATTCTGATACGGAATAAGCTGTAACACCTTCCGGTACTATTACAGGATATGTTGTATAGATGGCACCCCAGTATTTACCTAAGTTATCCGGAGTATCCTCCACCTCAAACGTCTCTGCAGTAATCTTCTTTGATTCACGCAGGTTATAACCAAGATGTGGCGGTTGGTTATAACAACAGTTTTCTGCTATAATCTGTGCTCTATAGTCAATATCATCCAAAAGATGTGGTACGATATAATCTGTCTGATCTTTTGTAGCATTCACTACCAACTGATAACCGGTTGTTCCTCCTTCAGACCAGCAGATTACCTCTTCTCTCCAGTCACCGAAGACATCTCCTAACAGACAAGCATTATTCTTTGAAGAATTATTTGTTTTTCCGTATGTATAATTTCCTCCATTTACACAACCAATTATTCTGTCAAAATTCTTTGTAGAAGGATTCCATGTCTCAAGACAACCCTTTCCCCAGAAGTCATCACCAAGTGTTCCTGTCCAATATAAGCGGTCCTGTGCAGCTGCTCCTCCACCCCATGTCTTTGAATCGACAACGCTGTTTCCATCCTTATCAAAAATGTTTGGCCAAGCAGAAGCCTGCCACAAAGCATCATCTCTTTCAGGGTCGAAGTTTGCCATAAATCCACGTCCAGTATCGCCAGAAGCAGTCTTATGCAATAATAGCTGACCGGTAGTAGCATCACGATAATCCATACCATAAGGACTATCCTCATGTACCATGAAGGCCTCCAGTCCTGGGCGATTAGGGTCGAAGTCACTCACATGCAGGGCATCACCATGTTTCAAACCTGTACGATAGAGTGTTGTTCCATCAGACTTCAAGGCTCCGGAACCGTATGTTATCTCCTGCTTCCCATCAAGGTTTACATCGGCAACAGAGAACCAGTGACAACCTTCACCATATACAGTCTTTGTAAGTTTCGTTGTTGTTCCGTTGGCATACTTCACCTCACCGTTATTTGCAGTAAAAGCCCTATGTACCCAGCGCAGGGTGAGATCAGTTCCATCCCAGTCATAGGCTCCGATGAAGGCTCCATTGTAATATCCGCGAGCGAATATACCACTTGGGTTTCCGTCCTTTCCGTCAAGCCATGCTATACCGGCAAGATATCTCTCAGAACGGTTTTGTTTACTGTCGCCCCAGTATGCAGAACCGGCAGCATAGTCAGTATGATAAGGTATTGTCTTCAGTTCTGCACCAGTCATTCCATCGAATACTGTAATCCATTCCTCGCCGGATTCCTGCTTTCCTCTTGAATTGAGGTAGTTACCGGTAGGATCTTTGTCAACGATGAGGTAGTTACCCTCGCCGTCAATGGCTCCATGACCTGTCTTTATCATAAATTCTCCGTA
>DEJD01000091.1:6179-6928 GCA_002353215.1 Prevotellaceae bacterium UBA2757 | reverse complement strand
AGTATTATCTCGTACTCTCCGTCGCCATCCATATCACAGATAGAGGCATCATTAGGAGTGTATTTTGCTCCTCTGCCCCATATATCTGTAGGAGCACCGCCTTCGAGGTCAATGTATGTCACCTGTGACGACCATGCCTTACAAGTGTCCTGCTCTACTATCTCGCCATTTTCGTTATATACTTCCAGACGATAGTATGTTGATGCTCCTCCACCAGTATGAGCAAAATTCGACTTACCCATGATGAAGTTTCCACTATTCAAAGCTGATTTTATGGTTTTAGCACTTGTACCATAATACAACTTAAACTTATAGTTTCTGCCGTCATATTCTCTTGAACGCCAAGAAACAAGGTTTCCCGAACCTCCAGACTGTGACAGGTTTACAGCTACAAGTCCGCGCTTCAGAGGAGTAGCAGCCGGTTTTGGCTGACGGTTAGTCACCTTGAACAGAACGCTGAAAGTGAATACCACTTCGTTTGCAGCATCTTTTATATTATATGTAGCTACTTTGTCCTTATAATCAACTGTATAAGTGAATCCTTCGGTAAGTGTCAGAGTGAAGTCTGTAGGGTCACCAAACACCAGTGTAGGATAAGTAGCCTGTTCGTTGTTTCTCAGGTTTTTCGCAATGTCATACAGATTGATATCCTCGCCTCCGGCAGTCTTGCATGTAGCAGCAGTAACATAGTGGCTTACGTCGTAGATTGGTTCGTCGAGTACACCTTCGATTACTACATTTCTGAAAGC
>DEJD01000091.1:5085-6124 GCA_002353215.1 Prevotellaceae bacterium UBA2757 | reverse complement strand
ACGAAGTTACCGCTCTCTACGAGTACGTCACTAACAGTATATTCGTGGTGTGAATAACCGTTAGGATTACTCTGTCCCACCTTATTACGCATAGGTGAAACACCTGTAGCCAGAGCTGTTTCTGCAGTCACTGCACCACCCTTGATATACACGTCGAAGTTTCCTCCGTCGGTTCCGCACTTTGCAGCATCGAACGAAATCTTTGTCGGTTTGAAAGTGTGACCTGTTGCAGGACCTATACTCATTGCGATGTTATGTCCATTAGACTTTGCGGTTACTCGTGTTGTCACACCATACTTCATGAATACCGGGTCGTATGTTGGAGCAGTGTAACCTGCATCAGCATTACCGGAAGCCATAGGTTCGGTAGTTGCTATGTTAGTACCGTTCAGATAATTTGTTGACAACACACCTTCCGTGTCGCCAGTGATAACGGTTGCCTTGAGGTCAGTAGCATCGCTGAGTCCCCACTTCACCGTAACTTTCTGCTGTGCAAAAGCTGTCACAGCCAAAAGTATAAAAGACAAGATAGTTAAGTTTCTTTTCATAATATTAAAAAAAGGATAAAAAAAGTATGCATTTACTGATTCAGCTGATTGAGTCTTGCAATGTATTTGCCCAGAATATCAAATTCCAGATTTACGGTACTGCCCACCTCAATCTCACAGAAGTTTGTGTGTTCGTATGTGTATGGTATTATGTTTACTTCGAACGAATTATTCGTACTGTTGCACACCGTCAGACTCACTCCGTTCACAGTCACACTACCCTTATCCACAGTGAAATAGCCTTTGCGAGCCATGTCTCTGTCGAAGTTGTAGGCAAAACGGAAAGTCCAACTGCCCTTCTGGTCGGTTTTCGAAGTACACACAGCAGTCATATCCACATGCCCCTGTACGATGTGTCCGTCGAGTCGTCCGTTCATCATCATCGAGCGTTCCACATTCACCTTATCACCTACCTTCAGCAGTCCCAGGTTCGATTTGTCGAGGGTTTCCTTCATTGCCGTAACGGTATAAGTGTCGTCTGTCAGTTTTAC
>DEJD01000091.1:4479-4966 GCA_002353215.1 Prevotellaceae bacterium UBA2757 | reverse complement strand
ACTGTAGCAAACTCTTCAACTATTCCGCTAAACATAATAAAATATAATTTTGCGCAAAGATATTGATTTTTCTGTTGAAAGCGGTTAACTTTGTGCCAAAATCTTATACATACTGTTTTACACACACGTAAAATCAATACCTTATGAACAAATATTTCCTGGTAGCATTAGCCGCTATCTCAACACTATTCCTGGGCAGTTGCTCAGACGACAAAGTATCCTCAACATCCCCTGCCTTGGGCAGTCTCACTGTCAGTCCGGCACGACTCTACACCGGTCAGAACGCTACTGTATCAGTTTCTTTTTCCGACCTTGGAAGCCATGTCTATTTCTCTTCTTCCAATTATTTTACAAGTCAGATAAATGAGAACGGCAGAAAGACCGACTCCATTCCCGTACTCAAGGATCAGGATTTGAGAATACCGCATAATTTCTCTTATACTGTAACCCTTCCGCTCAATCCGGGTACATATTCACTCACCTTCCG
>DEJD01000091.1:3337-4391 GCA_002353215.1 Prevotellaceae bacterium UBA2757 | reverse complement strand
GCCAACTTTGGCGACAGTCGTGAGTCGGTAGCCGGATATATCACCGTCAGCGACACCACCTTCACGGGTTCTGAGTTCGATGCAGCAGGCAAGGCGTCTGCAAAGACAACTGCCAACGGATTCACCCGCCAGCTCGTATATAAATTCAAGTCGAACAAACTGACTGAGGTTGACGACGAACGCAGTTATCCTATTTCCGGTATCATCCGCGACGAAAGCGGCACCATAACCGGTGCAACCATTACCGACGATGATGTCACAGCCATAAAGAATAATGTCAACTTCCTCTTCACAGAAGGCATTACAGACGAGCTTTCCGGCGACGAATACGACCCTGTAACAGCTATGGCAAAATACGGAACCCTTGCCGACGTCGATGACAGTTCTAAGTGGAAGACCTTCCTCAGCGACCTCGTCAAAGTAGATGGCGGAGTGAAGAGTTACACATTCAAATGCCGTCATGCCAAGTCCGGAGCTCTCATCACAGTTGTGCTGACTGCCAAGAACGGAATCATTCTGATAACAAACAAATTCACTAAATAGTTATGAAAAGAAATCTTGCAATCGTATTGGCAATCCTTGCCAGCTGTCTTTCCGCAGTGGCTCAGCCATCGCCCGACTCTGTTTTCATCCGTCCTCATTACAAGAATGGCAGTTCGCCTCTGAAACTGGACTATTCTGTTGACGGCAAACACTGGAACCTCATCGACTACACGATTTTCAGTAGCGACTACGGTCCTTGGGGCAGCGAGAAGAAACTCCATGATGTAGTACTTCGTTACGACGGCAAACGCTACAGTGCTGAGTTCATCCCAAGTCCTAAGAATCCGCAGATAGGTATCACGGAGAGTTGCGACCTCATCCTTTGGAAACCGCAGGACTACCCTCGTCTCTCGTCTGCTGCCTTTGCTGCAAAACAGAAGGAATTGCAGACAGCGAGCAAGTCGTGTGTGCTGAAAGTACCATTCCGCGATGTGAAGATGCTTATGCAGCGTGCCCAGGCAGCTGCCGCCAACGCCAAGAACGAACAGGAGAATATAATACAGAGCGGAGC
>DEJD01000091.1:2818-3255 GCA_002353215.1 Prevotellaceae bacterium UBA2757 | reverse complement strand
CTGCTCTTCGGAATATTCTTCGAGGACATCAGTTATGCAGCTGACGGCGGTCTGTATGCCGAACTGCTCCAGAACCGCGATTTCGAATATTCTGCTTCCGACCATGGTGGTTGGAACTCACAGACTGCGTGGAGTTTCGAAGGTGACGGTTCGTGGGAAGTGAAGACTCAGGCTCCTATCCACAAGAACAATCCCCACTACATCACTCTTACTACTAACACAGTAGGCACACGCCTCGTCAATCATGGCTGGAACGGCATCGCAGTGAAGGCAAAGGCTCGCTACGACCTCTCTGCTTTCATCAAAGGCAGCGGAAAGGTGCGCATAAGCCTCGTCGACAACGGCACAGTCCTTGCCTCCACTACCCTTTCTGCCCATAAGGAATGGAAGCAGTCGAAGGCTGTTCTCACTCCTTCTGCTTCTGCTGACAAGGCACA
>DEJD01000091.1:1788-2759 GCA_002353215.1 Prevotellaceae bacterium UBA2757 | reverse complement strand
CAAGATACATATAAGGGTCGCAAGAACGGTCTGCGCAAAGACCTCGCAGAACTCATCGCAGACCTGCATCCGCGTTTCGTGCGCTTCCCAGGCGGTTGTGCTTCCCACGGACAGGGCATCGACAATATATACCACTGGCAGGCTACTGTCGGCGAACTCTGGGAACGTCAGCCGGACATGAATATATGGAACTACCACCAGAGTCGCGGACTCGGTTTCTACGAGTATTTCCTATATTGTGAAGATATGGGTGCAGAACCACTGCCTGTACTCGCAGCAGGAGTACCTTGTCAGAACTCCCATCGCGGAGGCAACGGACAGCAGGGCGGCATTCCTTTCGAACGCGATCTGAAGGGACAGCCATCACCTTATACCTATAACGGCAAACCACTCACTATGGAGTCGTACCTGCAGGAACTGCTCGACCTCATCGAGTGGGCAAACGGCGATGCCAAGACCAGCAAACTGGCTCAGATACGTGCCAAGGCTGGTCACCCGAAACCATTCAACCTCAAGTATCTCGGCATCGGCAACGAAGACCTTATCAGCGACACCTTCATGGAGCGCTACCTCTTCCTCATCAACGGAGTGAAGGCAGCCCATCCTGAGATTACCATCGTCGGCACTGTCGGTCCTTTCTGGGAAGGCAGCGACTACGAATACGGATGGCAGGCAGCCCGTAAGAACAACATCGAAATCGTTGACGAACACTACTACAACACTCCGGGCTGGTACTTCCACCATCAGGATTTCTACGACCGTTACGACCGCAAGGGCACAAAGGTCTATCTGGGTGAATGGGCATCGAAGGGCAACCGCGTTACCAATGCCCTCGTCGAGGCTATGTACCTGACCAATGTAGAACGCAATGCCGACGTAGTAGTTATGTCGAGCTATGCACCTCTGCTCTGCCACTACGACCACAGGAACTGGTCGCCCGACATGATTTTCTTCAACGAAACAAAGGCAGA
>DEJD01000091.1:1432-1731 GCA_002353215.1 Prevotellaceae bacterium UBA2757 | reverse complement strand
TATATATACTCCCGACTCCGTGCCGACATAGTCAGCGACGACAACAAAGCAGGTCGAGGCGATCTTGACCTCCGCGTGCGCAACTCAGTGGTGATGGATTCCAAAACAGGCGACATCATCATCAAGGTAGTAAGTCTCCTGGGTAAGGACAACGAACTGACCATCGATTTAGGCGAATCCATCGACCTTAGCAAGTACAAGAACGAAGCAAAGATGCTCCTGCTCAGTCAGTCCGACGACCCTAACAAAGCTAATCAGTGGACAGAAAACACTACAAAGACAATCACCACAGGCAAGAC
>DEJD01000091.1:1160-1313 GCA_002353215.1 Prevotellaceae bacterium UBA2757 | reverse complement strand
GCCGTAGCAGGTACAGGGTATGTAGGACTTAGCATTGCTACCCTGTTGGCACAACACAACAAAGTGGTGGCAGTTGATGTAATACCCGAAAAAGTGGATCTCATCAACAATCGCAAATCACCCATTCAGGACGAATACATCGAGAAATATCTG
>DEJD01000091.1:697-1029 GCA_002353215.1 Prevotellaceae bacterium UBA2757 | reverse complement strand
GTACTCGAAGTAAACCCCAATGCCGTCATGGTCATCAAGAGTACCATTCCTGTTGGCTACTGCCGCAGTCTCTACTGCAAGTACGCCATCAAATTCATGACCAATCCCGCACTGGCAGGCAAGAAATTCAACCTGCTCTTCTCGCCTGAATTCCTGCGCGAATCGAAAGCCCTCTACGACAACCTATACCCCAGCCGCATCATAGTGGGTTATCCGAAAGTCATCAAGGGTGCAGAAAACGAAACGGAGAACCAGACCATCCTCGCCATCTGTGGCGAACACCTCGAAGAAGCAGCCCACACCTTTGCCGACCTCCTCGTTGAAGGAGCCAT
>DEJD01000091.1:245-556 GCA_002353215.1 Prevotellaceae bacterium UBA2757 | reverse complement strand
ACCTACCTCGCCTTGCGTGTCAGCTACTTCAACGAACTCGACACCTATGCCGAAGTGAAAGGACTCGACACAGAAGCCATCATCAAGGGTGTGGGACTCGACCCTCGTATCGGAACCCACTACAACAACCCTTCGTTCGGTTATGGCGGTTACTGTTTGCCCAAGGACACCAAACAGCTCTTGGCAAACTATCAGGATGTGCCACAGACTATGATGTCAGCCATTGTCGATTCCAACCGCACACGCAAAGACTTCATTGCCGACCGCGTCCTTCAGATGGCAGGTTACTACAGCTACACCAACCGCACCCA
>DEJD01000091.1:0-167 GCA_002353215.1 Prevotellaceae bacterium UBA2757 | reverse complement strand
GACAACTTCCGTCAGTCCTCTATTCAGGGCATCATGAAGCGCATCAAGGCAAAGGGAGCCAATGTAATCATCTACGAACCCACCCTCGAAAACGGCACCACCTTCTTCGGTTCCTTGGTAATAAACAACCTTGCCGACTTCAAGGCAAAGAGCAATGCCATCATAGC
>DEJD01000026.1:5626-5751 GCA_002353215.1 Prevotellaceae bacterium UBA2757 | reverse complement strand
AGAGAAGCATTTACACGCGACAGACAGTTGTACAGTCTCACCCACATATCATTGATATTCCAGTTTGTGGTGAGCACACCCTGCTGCACTTCCAACTGGTGGAACACACCACCGTCGTTCGTACC
>DEJD01000026.1:4023-5513 GCA_002353215.1 Prevotellaceae bacterium UBA2757 | reverse complement strand
TCGAGCGAAGCCTGCGGAACGTGTGTATCCAGGAAGCTATTGCAGGAAACGAAGACTGAAGACTGGAGGATGAGTGCAGTCGCCATCATAGTGCCCGACCACTTATTCATTCCTCTCTTACATATATTTATTATTGTCTTTTTCATCTTTTTCTGTGTGTTTAAAAATCTCTGAATTTCATTTTATTCATCTCTTACTTAAACTCTTTAGAACGACACATTCAGACCGAATGTAACGTTAAGAGGAATAGGGTATCCGAAGTTTGCATTTTCAGGATCAACACCTGTAAACTTCTTACTCTTGATGGTCAGCAGATTCTGAGCCGACACATACACGCGCAGACGCGACATACAGAGTTTTTCGCACACCTTCTTTGAGAAGTTATAGCCAATCTGCAAGTTGCGAAGTTTTGCATACGAACCGTTCTCCACATAGTAAGTAGAAACACGTGTTTCGTTATTAATATCCCTTGTGCTTACAGCTGGAATATTTGAGTTTGGATTTGTCGGACTCCATGCGTCGAGCAGACGGCGGCCCTTATTCAGGTTAGCCACATTCACACCTGCCCAGAGGTCTGTTTCCTTCTTCAGGTCAGTAATTACGTCCACACCGGCAACACCCTGCCAGAACATAGTCAGGTCGAAGCTCTTCCATTGCAGGTAGATATTCAGACCCCAAGTGAAGTTAGGCACAGGATTATAAATCCAAGTCTGGTCTTTTTCTGTAATCTTACCGTCACCGTTCAAGTCCTTCCAACGCATACGACCTACCTGTGCACCCTGCTGAACAGCGTGGTTGTCCACCTCGTCCTGACTCTTGAAGATACCGTCAAACACATATCCTACCTGAGCACCCATCGGATGTCCCACAACACTTTCCACACCATTTCCGCCGAAAGTACCCTTGGCAGCAATTGTTTCAGGCAACTTGGTTATCTTATTTCTGTAAGTACCGATATTTCCGGATAAGTCATAGTTCAACTGGCTTATCTTACCGCGGTAACCTACATTGAATTCAATACCCTTGTTCACCATTTCACCGGCATTCACATACTGGTAAGTACCCTCACCCATCGCACCGATACTTGGCATATTTACAAGGATATCCTTAGTCTTCTTATGATACCATTCAAACGAACCGTACAGAGCATTGCGGAAGAAACCGAAATCGAAACCGAGGTTAGTCTGTGTAGTAGTTTCCCACTTCAGATCATCATTTCCCAGCTGGTTGCGCTTAAATCCTGATGGCAGAATCTGTCCACCGCCAGTACCGGCAATATCGTAACTTGTTCCGTAGCTCTGACCACCGAAACCAGCCTCGCCGTAATCGCTCACGTAGAGTGTGTAACGTGCCAGATTGGCAATTTCCTGGTTACCGGTCTGTCCCCAAGAAGCACGAACCTTCAAATTATCAATCCAAGATACATCCTTCATGAAGTTCTCCTGGTTGATGCGCCAACCGGCACTGACAGAAGGGAAGTTACCATAGCG
>DEJD01000026.1:3756-3950 GCA_002353215.1 Prevotellaceae bacterium UBA2757 | reverse complement strand
TCGAAAGTATAGTTCAGTTTTCCGAAGAAAGAAGTCAGAGTATAACCTTCGCCATATCCTTTTGCTTCCTGCTCTCCTACTCCGGCATTAGGCCACATATAATTCTTGTCCATGCGAACATAATCATAACGCTTACCGCTGAAACTCATGTCGTCCTCACGATTCAACTCCACACCGAGCAGAGCATCACCGCG
>DEJD01000026.1:2864-3652 GCA_002353215.1 Prevotellaceae bacterium UBA2757 | reverse complement strand
TTCTGCGAATAGTCAAGACCGAAAGTAGATTTGAAGTTCAGATTCTTTATAGGATTGATGTTGACATAAGCATCACCGAACATACGCCAGTAAGTATAGCGGTTATCGCTATTACGCTTCAGACGTGCCAGAGGGTTTTCACGGTCTGGATAGCCGCCTACAGGACCAGCAAACTCGCCGTCAGTGGTATATACAGGCAGTGAAGGGTTGAACTGCAGCACATTCTGCAGGAAACCGCCTGGAGCCTGCACTTCACTTGTGCGGTTCAGAGTGAAGTGTTCACCGATAGTAACAATATTTCTGTCGTTAATTTTAATCAGCTTATATTCAGTATTCATACGACCTGAGATACGATTGAAGTCGCTCTCCTTGATGATACCCTTATTCTTATAGTAACCGACAGAGAAGAACGAAGAACCGCGCTCAGAACCATTGCTCAGAGCCACGTTATACTGCTGAATCACACCTGTTCGGGTAGTTTCCTTGAACCAGTCAGTATCGCTTGCAGGAGTCTTGCCGTCTGCATCCAGATACTTACTCATAGTCATCTTATTCAGCACAGGCACATTCTGCTGATTGTATCCCCAGTCATATCTGTACCCCAGACCATTGTTATTGGGATTCAGACCATCGTTTACAAAAGCCTGCCACATAGTGCGTCCAAACTCCTCTGCATTCATCACATCCATCTTGTGCACATAATTCTGAACCGACACACTGGCATCGAAATCCACCTTCACCTTACCTTCCTTACCCTTCTTCGTTGTGATGATGATGACACCATTGGC
>DEJD01000026.1:413-2793 GCA_002353215.1 Prevotellaceae bacterium UBA2757 | reverse complement strand
TCGATAATGTAAAGAGGGTCGTTATTGTTCATGGTACCGATACCACGGATACGCACCGTAGCACTACCTGAAGGAGCACCGTCGGCACTGATATTCATGCCTGGCACCTTACCCTGCATAGCCTTGATAGGGTTGTTCTCATTCTGCTTGGCAAGATCCTCTACGTTCACTGTCGAGATGGCACCAGTCAAGTCCACCTTACGCTGCACGGTATAACCCGTTACAACCACATCGCTCAGTTCGTTCGAATCATCCTTCATCACCACCTTCATTCCGTTCTTTGCAGGCAGTTCCTGTGTCTGGAATCCCATGTAGCTGAAGACAAGAGTCTTGCCAGCCTCCACCGTCAGGGTGAAATTACCGTCCATGTCAGTAATCACACCGTTCGATGTACCTTTTTCCATGACAGTTGCACCAATCAGCGGTTCGCCCGATGCCTCTGCCACATTACCCGTAATCTTCTGTTGCGCATACATTATATTACACAACACAAGAGCGAGGAAACTCAGAAAAAATCGTTTCATGTGTCTCATTTGCTTGTTAGTTATTGGTTAGTAATTAAAAAAAATTTTTCACGCTGCAAATTTATTCTCCACCAGAGGTGCAGACTTAAAAACATGTTTCAAAGAGTAGAAAAAATCGTACATGAAACAAAAATAGCAGCAAATGAACGAAACTTTTCATTTGCTGCTATAAACCTTGAACTTCTTAAACTATCAACTCCTCACATCTCCCGGCAACACCCCATACTCCTCCTTAAAACATTTCGTGAAATACGAAGGAGCGGTGAAACCGACCATATATGAAATTTCACTCACACTTCTATCCGTCGTGAGCAACAGTTTATATCCCCTGTTCAGTCGTGCCGTTCTCAGCAGTTCCACAGGCGAAGCACCAGTCACAGCCTTCACCTTTCTGTACAACTGCACACGACTCAGATTCATATCCGAAGCCAAATCCTCCACACTCAGATTGCAATCGTCGAGTCTTGCCTCCACCACATCCTTGAAACGGCTTATGAACACCGATGTCACAGCACCCTCCACCGTCTTCTGTTCCTCGTCTGCCGTCGGCACTTCAGGCCCCTTTACAGTCTTGATATCCTCTGCATTCAGGTTCCACAGATTGTTCACCACCCTTTCCCTGCGCAGAGTCATCTTGCCAGTTCGGTACAGATACAGCAGCACGGCTACCATCAGCACAAGTACCACTACACCCCAGGTCAGCCAGTTTATTACCCGCTGTGTGTGCAATTTCTGAATATACTCATCCACCTTCTCATGCAACTGTTCCAGTCTTGCCACCTGTCGCAGAGTCTCGTCCGTCTGCATCAGCAACACACGGGCATTATCGTGGGTCACCATAGCTGACATCATCTTAACCTCCTTCTTATACGGTTTTCCGTCCAGAATATCGATAGCCAATTGCAGCAGACTGTCACCATATGTCGGATATATATACGAAGCATCCAGAATCGAATCGCGGACCAGACTGATACCGCCGTTCTCACCCGGCAGACCGTCAATGCCGCAGTAGAGCACACTCGAATCGCCCAGTTCCATCATAGCAGTTCTGGCACCCATTGCCGAACGGTCGTTCATGCCGAATACCAAATCGATATGTACCTCAGCATGTTTCTTCCTCCACTCGCGTACAATATTATATGCAGTATTCTCAGTCCAGTCGCCCGTCAGAGTCTCCACCACCTTTACGTTCTCAAATCGGCTCAGAGCATCGCGGAACCCCCTGTGGCGCTCTATTGCTGGCGACGAACCCTTCAGTCCCATCACCTCCAGCACCTGTCCCCTGCCCTTCAGACGATTACCGATATAATCACCCATCTGTCGTCCCATCTCGTAATTATCGGCACTCATGAAAGCCGTAAACTTCTGCGAATTAGTCTTCCTTTCAAACACAATCACCGGAATGCCCTGATCATAAGCTCTGTCTATAGCCGGTGAAATGGTAGCCACCTGATTCGGAGCTACGATCAGCAGATCAATACCGCTCTCCATCAGACTGTCAATCTGTTCCACCTGTCGTTCATCACTGTCATAAGCAGCGGCAAACCTCAGTTCCACCCCCTCCTGAAAGAAAGTACCCATACGGAGTTCCGTATTTTGTTTCTCACGCCATATATCAGCAGAGCATTGCGAAACACCTATCACATAATGTCTTGCCTTAGGAGCACATCCTATGCAAACCATCATACATACATAGAGAAACAAATAATTGAACAGATACTTCATTATTTTAATCAAAAACGGTGCAAAGAAACACATTTTTTCAAAATCACACAAAAAAGACAGCCTATTTTTCTATCACCTTCATGAATCTTTCTTTTTAGGAGTTAAAGAATTTTTTTAGGAGTTAAAGAAGT
>DEJD01000026.1:0-316 GCA_002353215.1 Prevotellaceae bacterium UBA2757 | reverse complement strand
TTCAGTTAAAAGAACTGCGGCTTTGGACTTTTAAACCTTATTAACTTTTCTGCTTTCTTCTTTCCTTTGCCTTTCTTACTCCTTTCCTTCGCTCCTTTCTTATTTGTTTTCCACTTGTAAGCGGAACCAAAGCGGAAGAGAAGCGGAAGAGAAGCGGAAGAGGCTCCGAACCATTTGCAAGAGCGATGCATCTCAAATGCACTACAAAGGTACGACATAAAAAGGGCGGTTAAAAGCGATGCAGAAGATTGTTTGTGTGAACGGATGTTAAACCTCCTGCATTATAATTCACCCTGAAAAAAGTTGAACGAAATTG
>DEJD01000122.1 GCA_002353215.1 Prevotellaceae bacterium UBA2757 | reverse complement strand
ACGCTCCTGGAGTTTCTCCTTGTCGTAGTCGCTGGTAGTATTCTTTATCTCGTTCTTGATCTGGTTTGTACGATCCTGGATGAGCTGTTTGTCACCCTTGCCGCCTACAATAGTAGTATTGTCTTTTGTGACATTTACCTTCTCAGCAGTTCCAAGCATCTCAAGGGTTGCCTGTTCAAGCTTCAAGCCCTTCTCTTCGCTGATTACAACACCACCTGTCAGAATGGCAATATCTTCGAGCATAGCTTTTCTGCGGTCGCCAAAGCCTGGAGCCTTCACAGCACATATCTTAAGTTGAGTACGGAGACGGTTTACAACAAGAGTTGTGAGTGCCTCACTCTCCACATCCTCAGCAATTACGAGGATAGGACGACCTGTCTGTGCGGCAGGATTCAAGATTGGCAGGAACTCCTGCAAGTTTGAAATCTTCTTGTCGTAGATAAGGATGAGTGGGTTCTCCATCTCACACTCCATCTTTTCTGTATTGGTAACAAAGTATGGAGAGAGGTAGCCACGATCGAACTGCATACCTTCAACCACACCGATAGTAGTTTCACGACCCTTAGCCTCTTCGATAGTGATAACACCATCCTTGCTAACCTTTTTCATCGCATCAGCAATGAGTTTACCGATTTCCTGATCGTTGTTTGCAGACACAGTTGCAACCTGCTCAATCTTGTCGTAGTTATCGTCAACCTTTTCGCTCTGGCTCTTGATATTCTCAACAACCTTTGCCACAGCCTTATCGATACCACGCTTCAGATCCATTGGGTTAGCACCAGCAGCCACATTCTTCAGTCCGTTTGTCACAATGCTCTGTGCCAGAACTGTAGCTGTAGTAGTTCCGTCGCCGGCATCGTCGCCAGTCTTTGATGCAACACTCTTAACGAGCTGAGCGCCAGTATTCTGGAATGCATCTGGAAGTTCAATTTCCTTAGCAACTGTTACACCGTCCTTAGTAATCTGTGGAGCACCGAATTTCTTTTCGATAATTACATTGCGACCTTTAGGACCAAGGGTTACCTTAACTGCATTTGCAAGCTGGTCAACGCCCTGTTTCAGGGTTTCGCGAGCCTCTATATTAAATTTGAGTTCTTTTGCCATAATGATTTTTCTTTAGTTGTTTGTAAATGTTGTGTAATTCTTTCTGCCTTATCCAAGTACTGCGAGTACATCAGACTGACGCATGATGAGATACTTCTCATCTGCCACTTCGATTTCTGTACCAGAATACTTTCCGTAGAGAACATGGTCGCCTACTTTCAGCACCATTTCTTCGTCTTTTGTTCCGTTGCCCACTGCAACTACTTCGCCCTTCAAAGGCTTTTCTTTAGCTGTGTCAGGAATAATGATTCCTCCAACTGTCTTTTCTTCTGCTTTTGCAGGCAGGATTAGTACTCTGTCTGCCAATGGTTTAATGTTCATAGTTGATATTGTTTTTAGGATTATGAGTTTGCTTAAGTTTGTCTGCCATATATCTTCAAATAGTATGCCAGCAAGAAAAATGACACAAACCTGTGACATTTTGTCAGTCTTGGTTTTTTTTACGTCAAACAATTTCATTAACGGACAATTTTAATTCCCTTAACACAGAGAATAGTCAGTTTCTTTCATTATTTATAACATTTATGGGTTTTACTGAGAGTTTATTCAATAATAATTCCTAATTTTGCAGTTTGAAAGAACAACAAAGCAATGGGCGATAAGATTGAATATAAATATTTGTCACATATTGATTCTCCTACAGACTTGCGCAAATTGAAACTCGACGAATTGCCAACTGTATGCGAAGAATTGCGAACTGACATATTGGAGGAGCTGGCAGAAAATCCTGGACACTTGGGAGCAAGTCTCGGTACAGTAGAACTCACTGTGGCACTTCATTATGTATATAACACGCCCAACGACCGTATAGTGTGGGATGTGGGGCATCAGGCTTACGGACACAAGATACTGACAGGTCGTCGCGACAAATTTTGCACAAACAGGAAACTGCATGGTCTGAAACCATTTCCATTCCCTTCTGAAAGCGAATACGACACATTTTGCTGCGGACATGCCAGCAATTCTATTTCAGCAGCATTGGGAATGGCGGTAAGTGCCCGACTCCTTGGGGAGAAACGAAGAGTAGTAGCCGTAATCGGTGATGGAGCAATGAGTGGAGGTCTTGCCTTCGAAGGCATAAACAATGCAGGAGCTATTCCGAACGACATGCTTATCATTCTGAACGACAACCACATGTCAATAGACAAGAGTGTTGGCGGAATGCGCAAATATTTGCTCCAACTCAGTACAAACAGCACATACAACAACATTCGTCACCGACTGGCACGCAAACTGACCAGTTGGGGACTGTTGACAGAAAACCGCCGCAAGGGACTCATTCGTTTTAACAACAGTGTAAAATCCCTGCTGACCCGTCAACAGAACATTTTTGAAGGTATGGATATCCGATACTTCGGTCCCGTTGACGGACATGATGTCAAGGAACTGGTTCGCGTGTTCAACATCATAAAAGACATGACTGGCCCGAAGATTCTCCACGTTATAACTACCAAAGGAAAGGGATATGCTCCTGCAGAACAGGATGCGACCATATGGCACGCGCCTGGCAAGTTTGATTTCGACACAGGCGAACTGATACACAAGGACGACGGGGCACCGCATCCACCACGTTTTCAAGACGTTTTCGGTATCACTCTGCTCGAACTGGCACAAAAGAATCCACGCATAGTAGGAGTCACTCCGGCAATGCCAACAGGCTGTTCGATGAACATAATGATGAAGGCTATGCCAGAACGCACCTTTGATGTAGGAATCGCTGAGGGACATGCCATTACATTCTCAGGCGGAATGGCAAAAGACGGACTCCTTCCCTTCTGCAATATATATTCAAGTTTCATGCAAAGGGCTTATGACAACATCATCCACGATGCTGCAATAATGAAACTCAACATGGTAATTTGTCTCGACAGAGCTGGAATAGTGGGTGAAGACGGACCGACACATCATGGAGCATTCGACCTTGCGTTTCTGAGGCCGATACCGAACCTGACAATTTGTTCACCACTCAACGAACCAGAACTCCGTCGTATGATGTACACAGCACAACAGAAGGACATGGGAACAGTTGTAATCCGCTATCCTCGAGGTTGTGGCTCTGTGGTTGATTGGCGTTGCGAATTTGAAGCCATACCTGTAGGCAAAGGCGTGAAACTGAGAAGCGAAGAGGAAGGCAAGGCAGAAGTCTGCATCCTTTCCCTCGGACCAATCGGAATGGAGGCTGCGAAGGGAATCCTCATTGCAGAGATGAAGGCTGGACACACTAAGAGTGTGGCACACTACGACATGCGATTTCTTAAACCAATCGACGAGAACATCCTACACGAAGTAGGAAAGAAGTTCAAACGAGTCATAACCGTAGAAGACGGAGTAATTGAAGGCGGACTGGGTTCTGCTGTATTGGAGTTCTTCGCCGACCAAGGCTACAGAGATATCGAAGTAATCAGGGTAGGTATGCCCGATAAATTCGTAGAACACGGAACAGTACAAGAATTATATAAAATCTGCGGAATGGATGCAGAAAGCATAGCAAAACTGTTATGAAGATAATTATAGCTGGCGCAGGAGCAGTGGGTACCCACTTGGCACGACTGCTCTCAAACGACAACATGAATGTAGTTCTCATGGACGAAGATGTGGAAAAGTTGGTTCGCCTCAACTCCACACTCGACATCATGACTCTGCCTAAACCACCTTCAAGCATAGAAGCTTTGAAGGATGCAGGTGTGAAGGATGCCGACCTGTTCATTGCTGTCACTCCAAACGAAAGCGAGAACCTCACTTGCGCCTCTTTAGCAAAGCAGCTGGGAGCCAAGAAGACTGTAGCACGAGTGGACAACTACGAATACATGAAGCCTGAAAACAGAAAACTGTTCACTCAATCAGGCATCGACTCACTCATCTATCCTGAGTTGTTAGCAGCCAGAGACATAGCTGCATCAGCCCGCTACAGTTGGGTACGACAGTTGTGGGAATTCAACGATGGCGACCTTGTCATGCTCAGCGTGAAAATGCACGATTCCACCCCACTCTACGACAAGGAAATACGGAACGAGAACAACATGCTCGTAGGCCGCACACTGAAAGAAATCGGTATAACCTATGGTCACCATTTCCACGTAGTAGCTATCCGAAGAGGTGCAGAAACAGTTGTACCTTATGGTGAGGAGAAGATTCTACCTCGTGACTTGGTATTCTTCATGACAACCCGTGAAGGACTCGAACAAATCCGCCATTTGTCTGGCAAGGACAGTTATCCGCAAGTAAAACACGGAGTAATCATTGGCGGAGGAAAACTTTCAGTCCGGACTGACTGGACCCTGCCAGAAGATCTTACTCTTAAAATTATAGAACCGAGTCATGAGCGTTGTCTGCAATTGGGAGGGCTGACCCGTTCGCGCACCCTCATCATCAATGGTGAAGGATACGACATGGACGTTTTGGCAGACGAAGGTTTTAATAATCTTGAGGCTTTCATAGCACTTTCCAACAACGATGAGGAAAACATCCTCGCCTGTGTTGCAGCACGGCGAAAGGGGGTTCGCAAGACTATTGCCCAGGTGGAAAATCTCGGCTATTTCGATATGGCTACAGACCTTGATGTAGGTACCATCATAAACAAGAAGATGATTGCAGCCAGCCACATTTACCAAATGCTGCTGAAGAGCGATGTAGATAATGTCAAGATGCTTTCGTTTGCAGATGCCGATGTGGCAGAGTTCGTTGTAAAACCAAACTCGAAAGTAACCAAGAAACCTATTATGGAACTCGACATCCCATATGGTGTCAACCTTGGTGGAATGGTGCGCGACGGCAAATCAATGCTTATTAGCGGTAAGACTCAGATAAAAGCTGGCGACAAAGTTGTCGCTTTCTGCATAGGCAACACCCTGAAGAAGTTGGACAAACTTTTCAAATAAAACAAAACAGATAAATAAGTGATAAACTGGAGACTCATATTAAAAGTCATTGGTTCCCTGTTATATATTGAGGCAGGCCTGATGTGCTTGTGTCAGTTTGTCAGCTGGCTCTATGGCGAAGGTGTGATGGAATTCACACCTCCGATTATCATCTCTTTAATTCTCGGCTGCATCGGATACTATACAGGTAAGGACTCAGGCACAAATATGAGCAGAAAAGACGGTTACATCATCGTTTCAAGCGTTTGGATTATTTTCACTCTAATTGGAATGTTGCCGTTCCTCATCTCAGGAATCGTTCCAGATGTGGCAAGTGCCTTCTTCGAAACTATGTCCGGTTTCACTTCTACTGGTGCTACAATCCTCGATGACATCGACAGCTTACCCAAGGGAATTCTCTTCTGGCGAAGCCTTACTCAATGGGTAGGCGGTATCGGAATCATCTTTTTCACCATCGCCATTCTGCCTGCCTTTGGCATAGGTGAAGTAAAACTGTTTGCGGCAGAAAGCACAGGACCATTGCACGACAAAGTACATCCTCGCATATCCGTAACAGCCCGATGGATTGGCTCTGTTTACATCATGCTCACTATTCTGTGTATCCTCTCATTAGTAATCTGCGGAATGGGTTGGTTTGATGCCATAAACTATTCTTTCGCCACAACTGCCACAGGCGGTTACGGAACTCATTCAGCCCTCCTCCACGATGTTTACAACTCACCAGCCATCGAGTATGTACTCACCTTCTTCATGCTCGTCTCAGGAATAAACTACACATTAATTTATTACACCATTCTGAAAGGACGAATCCGTTCCTTCTTGCGCGATGCTGAAGCAAGGGCTTACCTTTTCATCGTCTTTGCTGCAACATTTGTCTGCACGACTACCTTGACATTCTACAACCCGTCACACGACGTAGAACTTGCCTTCCGCGAAAGCATCTTCACAGTTGTTTCCATGCAGACAACAACAGGTTTAGCTTCGTGCGATTACACACTCTGGCCCGTACAACTCATGCCAATCATCCTCTTTGTCATGTTTGCTGGAGCCTGCTCAGGTAGCACTAGTGGTGGTTTCAAGTGTATCCGACTAAGTATCATATACAGAATTCTTAAAAACGAATTTACACACATCCTTCATCCGAGGGCTATAATGCCAGTAAGAATCAACGGAGCAGTCATGTCACCATCAATCACACAGACTCTTATTGGCTTCATCACTCTCTTCGTGGGTTCTCTCTTTGTGGGTGCATTCATCCTCGCTCTTTTTGGTGTAACTCCTAATGATGTTCACCCGAAATTTGATTACTACGAAGCCTTCGGACTTGCTATGTCAAGTATAAGTAATGTAGGACCAGGTATGGGCTACTATGGACCTGTTCACTCTTGGGCTATCCTTACCCCATTCGCCAAGATGATGTGCTCTTTCCTTATGCTCATCGGACGTTTGGAGATATTCCCTATCATGATTCTGTTCACAAGAACTTTCTGGAGAAAATAAACAATATATAATTATATGAAAAAATTCAAACGAATACTGCTGAAGCTCTCAGGTGAGAGTTTAGCAGGAGAACAAAAACAAGGTATCAACACAGAACGTCTTAACGACTATGCCCGTCAGATTAAGGAAGTTGCCGACACGGGTGTTGAAATTGGCATCGTCATTGGTGGCGGGAACATATTCCGCGGTCTTAGCGGAGCCGGCAAGGGTTTCGATCGTGTAAAAGGCGACCAGATGGGAATGTGCGCTACAGTAATCAACTCTTTGGCACTGAGCAGCGCCCTTGATGCAATCGGACAACCTAACACAGTTCTCACAGCAATCCGCATGGAACCAATAGGCGAATTCTACACAAAGTGGAAGGCTATCGAAGCTATGAAACAAGGCAAGGTAGTTATCATGTCAGCAGGAACAGGTTGTCCATACTTCACCACAGACACAGGCTCAAGCCTTCGTGGCATCGAAATCGAAGCCGACGTAATGCTGAAAGGTACAAGAGTAGATGGCATCTACACAGCAGACCCGGAGAAAGACCCTACAGCTACCAAGTTTACCGATATCACTTACGAAGATGTGATAGCACGAGGACTGAAGGTTATGGATATCACAGCTACAGCAATGTGTATGCAGAACAACCTGCCCATCTACGTTTTCAACATGGACATAGTAGGCAACCTGAAGAAAGTAATTGACGGAGAAGACATAGGCACACTTGTTCACAACTGATGATACTGAAACGATATATCATACGCGAAGAGCGCAATGATTTCACCATTGGCGAAATCATAACCATGCTCTATATTGCCATAACAACTGTTATGACATTATTTCTATGGGATTCCATCGAGCAACCCGCAAACCTACTTTACACACGACTTGGCATCGTAGCTTTTATGTGTCTCTGCTATGGAATACATCGTATCTACCCATGCAGAGTCACCTGGCTCTTGCGCATACTGCCATACCTCTTACTACTTGTATATTGGTATCCGGAAACGTACACCTTTGCGAGATGTCACACATACTATGACCACATATTTGCACATGCAGACTGGATTCTGTTTGGCTACCAACCATCAATAGAATTCAGCAAAAACGTAACCTCACTCTTTTGGTACGAAGCCTTCAACATGGGCTACTACAGCTACTACTACATGATGGGAGCAGTTCTGCTCTTCTGCCTCCTGCGCAGATATCACGACTCAGAACGATACATATGCATCTTCCTTGCATCATTCTTTGTCTTCTACCTTTGGTTCGAACTCATGCCTGTAGCAGGTCCATATTACTACTTCAAGGCAATAGGCTTAGAGGCAGCACGTTTGGGTATTTATCCTGATTTGGGCAACTACTTCTCATTCCACAACGACTTGAATACCGACCTCATCCATGCGGAGATTCGTGGTGTATTCAGCGAACTCGTACACAAAGTACAGGTAGCAGGTGAAAATCCTGTAGGAGCATTCCCAAGCAGTCATGTCGGCATGAGTACTGTAACTATGATAGTAGCATGGAACACACGCAACAGAATCTTATTCTTCTGTCTGCTGCCGTTCTACATCCTGCTCTGTCTCGCTACAGTTTATATTATGGCACATTACTGCGTCGATTCCATCGGAGGATTCGTCACAGCTTGTCTGCTATACTACATCTTCAACAAGCTATACAGGAAAATACACAGTTAGCATAAAAAGCAATGAAGGCAATATCACGATATATTGCCTTCATTGTCATAATTACTATATAGGAAATCGTTGTACGGATACTTCTGGACATGTAGTTCGCGTACATTATTATATAATAGTTGTCGGAAAGCATCTATATTCGTTTTCTCGCGTGCAGAAATAAAGAAAGCATCCTTACCCATCTTTGCCATCCAAGTCTGCATCAGTTCGTCGAGAGGAATATTTTCCTTTGTTCGTGGAGTAAGGTCGTCAGCCTCCTTCTCTACCCAGGTATAAGCATCGATTTTATTAAACACCAGCAATTGTGGTTTCTCTGCACAACCCAAGTCCGCCAAAGTCTTCTCAACTACCTTTATCTGGTCTTCAAATTCCGGATGTGATATATCCACAACATGAAGCAGGAGGTCAGCCTCGCGCACCTCGTCAAGAGTTGATTTAAACGACTCCACAAGGTCTGTAGGCAGTTTTCTGATAAAACCTACTGTATCGCTTAGTAGGAAAGGCAGATTGTCTATGATAACCTTTCTCACAGTTGTATCGAGAGTGGCGAAAAGCTTGTTCTCTGCAAATATATCACTCTTCGAGAGCAGATTCATCAGAGTTGATTTTCCTACGTTTGTATAGCCCACGAGAGCCACACGAATCAGTCTGCCACGATTCTTCCTTTGTGTACTCTTCTGAGTATCTATCTCAGCCAGACGAGCCTTCAGCAAAGCCATACGGTTACGTATGATACGCTGGTCCATTTCGAGCTGAGTTTCACCAGGACCACGCAATCCTACACTACCGCCTCGTTGACGTTCCAAGTGGGTCCAGAGTCGTGTCAGTCGCGGAAGCATATATCTGTACTGCGCCAACTCTACCTGAGTCTTTGCGGCAGCAGTCTGGGCTCTCATAGCAAATATATCAAGGATAAGCGACGTACGGTCAAGAATCTTCACCTGCAACACCTTTTCAATGTTACGCAGTTGCTTAGCCGACAGTTCATCATCGAAGATAACCATTCCGACAGGTTGCGGTCCCTCAGCAAAATCTCCATGCTGAGTAACCTTATACGGATTACCCAGAGCTATCTGTTCCTCCCAATACTGGTCAACCTCTTCCTGCTTTTCCTTGATAAACTGAGCTATCTCTTCCAATTTACCCGTACCAATATAAGTCACAGCACTCGGTCCGTTCACTCTTTGGGTATAACGACGTATCACCTTAGCTCCAGCCGTATCAGCCAAGAACTCCAACTCGTCAAGATATTCTTGAGTCTTCCGTTCATTCTGTTCAGGTGTGATGAGTCCTACCAACACAGCAGTCTCCACCTTTGCCTCTGAAATTACAAATTCTTTCAATGTCTTTTCTTTTTTCTTCGCAAAGATAAAGGAAAATATTCATTCTCCCGTTATCACGGAAAAGAAAAATAAAAAGGTACGAGACCTTAACCGATCTCGCACCTTCATTTATTTAGAATTATCGTTTATTACTTTACGAAAATCTTCTTTACAGAGCCGTCTGCATACTTAACGATATTCAGACCCTTCTGGAGTGAAGCTACTGGAGCACCAGATACTGTGTAGATAGCTACAATCTGAGCACCTTCTGCAACTTCAACACCGTCAACACTCATTGGATTCTCTGAATCCTCCTGCTGACTTTCTGTACCGAAGTACTTCAATTTGAAGTTATCGCATACGAACCAGCGAGCTGTCATTGTACCAGAAGACTTAACACCGATAGTTACGAGCTGACCTTCCTCAACTGAGAAGATTACAGAGTAATCAGCATACTTCTCTGGGCAGTTTTCTGGCTGTACTACTACAGGATCAGAAGAGAACCAAGTAGAGTCACTTTCTGTTGTGTAAGTAGCTACATAGAGGAATGCACGACCTGGATTTCCTGGGTCTTCCTGACCATTGAGAGAGTTAGAAGCAGTTACAGTGAGTTCATATGTACCTGCTGGCAGGTGAGCAATTTCCTGATAGAAGTTGAACTGGAGGTTAGAAGCTTTTTCATTCCAGAATTCTACAGACTTGCCTTCGATACCTGAATCAAGATTTGGACCGTTACCACCATTCTTAGTGTACTTCCAACCTACTGTTGCACCCTGCTCGATGTCATGATTAACAATAACATCTGTAAAGTCAACAGGATTTTCATCGCTTGCACCTGTTGTTGCAGGAATCTTCAGCTTAGCAATAGCATCCTTAGCCTTTGCGTTCAGAACAGCAAGTTCTTCATTAGTGTACTCATCGTAGCCCTCTTCAAGAATTGCTTGTGCTTCTGCAAGTGCGTCAGCAGATGCAGTTTCACTATATTCATTCATTGCGTTAACAAGCTCATCCATAACATCCTTAGTTTCCTTCATGAGAGCTACATGCTCCTGAGTATGAACGTAAGCATCGTTTATAGCAATAAGTGCATCCCACATTTTATCTACGTCACCAGAACCAAGTGCTGCTTCAGCATTATCAATTGCATTACCTGCAAGTGTCTTTTCTGCTGAATTAATCAATTCGTTGTCGCTCTGTTCTGTTACATAAGCACTATACTCATCAAGTTTAGCTTCGAGAACTGCAGCAACAGCATTTGGATTCTTAGCCCGGTAAACAAGCTTGAAGTTATCCCAAAGAGTCCAACGACCGCCCTTAGAACCTTCCAAGTTGCGGATACCAAGACGGATCTTTCCGTCTGTTACGAGACCATAAACCTTCTGAGTGAAGTTTACATTTTCATCTGGAAGACTGAATGCAGTAGAAGCAGAAGCCATACCATCGAGAGTATATTTCTGAGGATCTGTACCTGGAACAGACCAGCAGTTGTTTGCAAGGTTCTCCTCGTATTGGATTTCCATAACGCTCTTAACAGGATTAGCGAAGCTGTTGAAATAAACATAGCTTAATACCTTAGCATCGCCTTCCATCTTTGGATCTGCAACATATGCATCGTAAGCAGCCTGGTTGCTTGTTGTACGGTAGAATGCCTGAACAGAAACCTCATAAAGTCCGTTTGGTACGTTTTCAATAACCTGATATACATCGAAGTTCTGTTCATATGCCTCAGCACAATAGTTGTTAGTGTTACCACCATGCCAGTTTGTCAGAGTAGAAGTAGCGGCACCATTGTGAGTGTCAAGACTCCAACCCTTACCGCCAGCCTCTTCGAAGCCTGGGTTAACAATCAGGTTAGTCAGGTCAGAACCATCAACCAGATTAGAACGAACAGCCTCAGCCTGCATATTCTGCAAATATTCAGTTTCAGCGATGATATCCTTGACACTGAGCTTACCTACGAACTCACCTTCAGCGAGGTTGAGGATGTAGTTAGCACATCCGTTTGGATAACCGTATGCTTCAGTTACTTCTTCATTATCCTCAGCTGGTGCACTAACATAGTCACTCAGCTTATTGTAATTATCATCACCTTCTACGATTCCTGCTTCATTCATCCATGTTACAGCAGCAGCAATAGCAGCAACGTAAACTTCATAAGCCTGACGGCTTGCATTAACTGTATCTACAGCTAAGTCAACCAACTTAACAGCTTCAGAGATAGCTTCCTTAGTGGTTGCAGTTGTAAGTTCACTCATTACATGATCATAGTACTGCTTTTCTGGTGCACCATAGTAGTAACCGTCAAATGAAATCTGGTTAGCTTCCTTAACCTTAGAACCCCAGTACTGGTAAGCATCTAATCCGTTGCCGAAGTACATAAGTTGGAAGTCATCGAAGATAGACCAGTCAGAACCTGTAGCTTTCTGGTTGAATACACCGATACGGAGAGTTTCGCCATCAGCCTTAGGACCGTAAGCCTCATTGCGATAACGGTTAGTTCCATCATGGAAGTAATCGTTAGCAGCAGCCATTGTGTTAGGACAATACAGAGTATGTTCTGCTTGGTCGTCGCCTGTGAATTTAACTTGAGTAGTAGCACCTGCACCGATTGGCTCATCGATAGAACCGCCCTGAGATACGTGCATTACCTGAGTGAAGTACTGTCCGAGAGTTTCAGACTTCAAGTAAATCTTTGTCTCAGAAGCAATACCCTTTGACCAAGCATCGTAGTCAGCCTGAGCATTCTGATAACGGGTATAACCGTTACAAGCAACCATATAGATACCACCTGGCAGACCTTCGATATCCTGCCATGTATCGAATGACTTACCGTAAACCTCAGCATTAGTAGAAGTAGTACCACCTGCTCCGAAACCAGTTCCGTTCCATCCTGTGAAGTCACCTACTTTGTCAAATGTAGCGTTAACAATCTTCTCTGTAATGTTTGCAGGATTATCTACAGTTGCATCCTTAAGTTTGTAATTTACCATGAGGACCTTCAAATCTTCATTAGCCTGCTTGAGTTCAGCTTCTGTAGAATTAGGATTGTCAAAAACAGCCTTGATTGCTGATACATCAAGACCTGGACATTCAGTTGCAGCATCGTCAAGAGTCTTGCCGAGTACAACAGCTGCATCGAAGATTGCCTTCTTTGCAACCCAAGTTGCATATGCTTCCTGGCTTACGAAACGCCATTCATCATAGAACATACCAGTGAATACATCGCCTGTCTGTTCTTCTCCTTCTTCATCTACATAAGTGTAAGTCTGAGAAGGGTCGTAGAAATAAGTACGGGTATTATTTCCTTCGCCCTTGAAATACTCAGCTATACCATAATAGCCCACACCTTCTATTGGGTCATATTCTGGAATCTGACCCAGAGTAGTTGTGTTGTAAATCTTGTAGATGTCATTGCCCTGAGGAGCAAGAGCCCACTTATCAACACCTGGATAAGCATCTGTTTCGTCCAGAGTTTCATGGAACTTTCCATCGTTTGGAGCATCTACCCAAGAAGCATCCCAACCATTAGCAGAAACGAAGAAGAAATTACCCTTCTTTGCTACTGATGGATAACAACGGAAATAGTAGCTGCCATCAACATCTACTACTGGCTGGAAGTAAATAGAGTCACCCATTGAAGTAGAAATGGAAGCACGAGTGTTGTAATCATTTCCACCGCAGAAGAAACCCTTAGCTCCTGTGTTGTAAAGGAACTGTGGAGTACCGTCGAATACTGGAGCGGTGAACTCAGGAATTGGTTCTACCCACCCAGCAGCCAAAGCACTCGCTGTTGTAAGCATTACGCTTACCAACGTAAGTAATGATTTTTTCATAACTTTGGTTAGTTTTAAAGATTAGTTAAACAATAAGGTTATTTTTATTCTGAAGACAGCACTTGCGCACCGTCTGTATTTGTCTTTATGCTTAATAATGTGTATCTCTACACTTCACTGCATAGCGCTTCCAT
>DEJD01000123.1:5132-7691 GCA_002353215.1 Prevotellaceae bacterium UBA2757 | reverse complement strand
TTGCGCTGTGGACGCAGGATGAAGAAGTAGAAGATGACGAACATAAGTACGATCATCAGAATCATTTGCATTCCGCCACCTTGTGGCTGTGCTTGAAGTAAAGTGTGCATATTTGGTTTAAAGTTTAAAGTTTAAAGTTTAGAGTTTAGAGTTTAGAGTGAAAATCTGTCTATTCGTTTGCTGATGGTATCCAGGACTCCGTTTACATAAGCTGAGGAACGAGGAGTGCTATACCACTTGGCAATCTCTACGAATTCGTTGATAGTAACTGATATAGGGATGTTCGGATAGTTTTTCATCTCTGCAATTGCTGTCTGCATGATGATAATGTCCATATATGCAAGACGGTTGAATTCCCAGTTCTGAATGCTGCGTGAAATCAAATCGCGATACTGTTCGCCATACCTGATGGAATAGCGGAAGAGATTCAATGCATAGAGATGGTCTTCCTCGTCCTTATAGGCAGTTTCGAGAGGTTGGTCGCTACCACCTTCTTCCGACAGATGTTTTATAGTCTTAAGAACAAAGGTGTCAACAACAATGCGGTCGTCGTTCCAGTAGAGCGACTGTTCCTCGAGCACTTCGTCGAAGTCCTCATCCTTTGAAATGATACGCTTATAGATAACACGCCACAGTTCGCGATCGTCTTCGAATGTGACGGAATCCTTTTCCATGTACTCCCTATAGAAATCAGACTCAACAATCTTCTCAAATACACTTCTTAGGTAAGGAACCTCATTGTTCCATGACAGTTTCTCTTCTTCTGCATAGCGCTGCAGATCGCTGTTCGAACGCAAAACCTGTACAAAACGGTTGTTTACGAAACGATGACTCAGCGCTGTGTCAATATGTGCTGCCCGGTTCACTTCTTCACGCTCTTCCAGTCTGCGAGCCGCATAATCAGTTATTGCGGGAATGAGTAACAGACTATAGTTGTATAGATTAAAAGCTTTGTCAAGGCTTTTCTGAAGCTCTTTCTCTGCATTGGCAGTAGTTTTACCTTCGTCAAGATAGTAAGCATACATCATCTGAACTACCTTCAGTCGTATAAGTGTGCGATTTATCATATCTTTGAGTTTAATACCTATTTCAAGAGCCAAAGGTAAGGAAAAAAAGTTCAATTGAGCATTTTTTTCAAAAAAACATGCAAGAAAAGTAAAAAAAATACTATTTTTCTTGCTCATACCAAAAAAAACACACACTTTTGCGCAATGTTTTTTTGCAATTACATGTAAACAATACGTTAATACTAATTATCTAACAATTAAAACAAACTAATAACAGCTATGGCAGAGAACGAGCGTGACATTGTGTTTTCAGAAGCAGTGAAGGCTGGTAAGCGCATTTACTATTTTGATGTTAAGGAGACACGCAACGGAGAGAAGTTTTTGACAATTACTGAAAGCAAGAAGATTGTTGAAGGTGGAGATACAGCAAATCCACAATTTACTTTTCAGAAACATAAGATTTTCCTCTACAAGGAAGACTACGATAAGTTTATTGAAGCCCTAAACAAAACTGTCGATATCGCTAAAGGTGCACCAATCCCTGAACCGGCTACAGCAGAAGTTGATGAGAAACCGGTTGGCGGACTCGACATCGATTTCAGTTTCTAAAATAAGACTTTTCCAACACATTTTACAGAATATAGTACAGAGTGCTCATTCGCATTCTGCACTATTTTTTGTAGTTTGGGAAAAAATCAAAGAAAAACAATTGGTAATTCTGAAAATATTACTACCTTTGCACCCGCTTTTTAAGGCATCAGTGTGATGGCGAATTAAGCAAAATTCTTAATTTATAGTAACACATTTATTAAATTATGAAAGAAATTACAATCAATGCTCAGCTTCGTACTGAGTTCGGCAAGAAGGCAAGCCGCGAATTGCGTCGCAATGAACAAGTGCCTGCAGTTGTTTACGGAGTAGAAAAGGACAAGAACGGTCTGCCAGTTTCTAAGTCTCTCGTTGTTACAGAGAAAGAACTCGCAAAACTGCTCTACACTCCAAATGTTTACATCGTTAACCTCAACATCGAAGGCAAGTCTGTAAAGGCTATCCTGAAGGATCTTCAGAGCGACTTCGTTACTGACCGCCCAGTTCATGTTGACTTCTATGAAATTACAGACAAGAAGCCAGTAGTTATCGAAATCCCAGTTAAGCTCAACGGTCTTGCAGAAGGTGTTCGTGCCGGTGGTAAGTTGGCTCTCAACGTTCGTAAACTCGCTGTTAAGGCTACTTACGACAAGTTCCCAGACACTCTTGAAATCGACGTAACTAACCTCGGCCTCGGTAAGACTATGAAGGTAGCTGCCCTCAACTACGAAGGACTTGAAATCGTTACTCCAAAGGAAGTTGTAGTATGTGCTGTTCGTATGACTCGTGCTGCTCGTGCTGCTGCTACTGACACTGCTGAAGCTGCTGAATAATTCTGAGGAATGAAATTTCTGATTGTTGGTTTGGGCAATATTGGTGATGAATACGCCAATACACGTCACAACATAGGTTTTATGACATTGGATGCCTTTGCGAAGGCATCCAATGTTGCATTTGAAGACAA
>DEJD01000123.1:686-5074 GCA_002353215.1 Prevotellaceae bacterium UBA2757 | reverse complement strand
TATATGAACCTCTCAGGCACAGCAGTAAGATACTGGGCACAGAAGGAGAATATACCCGTCGAAAACATACTGGTCATCGTTGACGACCTGTCGCTGCCGGTAGGCAAGATAAGAATGCGTGGTTCTGGTTCGGCTGGTGGACACAACGGACTGAAAAACATTGAGTCGTGCATGATGACTCAACAGTATGCACGAATTAAGTTCGGCATCGGAAACGACTTCCCACGCGGCACTCAGGTTGACTTCGTACTTGGTGAATTTTCAGAAGAAGACAAAAAGGTGATTGCTGAGAAGATTGACTATGTCATCGAGATGATTAAGTCGTTCTGCTTGCAAGGACTCGACCGTACCATGAATCTGTATAACAAGAAATAATCCCCGATGGAAGCACGACTGGATAAATGGCTGTGGGCAGCCCGTATATTCAAGACAAGGAGCATTGCTGCCGATGCATGTAAGAATGGCAGAATATCCATTAAAGGTGTAAAACAGAAACCTTCCAAGATGATTAAGGAGGGTGATGTGATAGAGGTGAGAAAACCTCCTGTAACCTATTCGTTCAAGGTGCTGAAAGCCATCCAGAACAGAGTGGGGGCTAAGCTCGTTCCGGAGGTGCTGGAAAACGTAACTACAAAGGATCAGCTCGAACTGCTTGAGATGCATCGTATCTCAGGATTTATCGACAGAGCCAGAGGATTGGGACGCCCTACAAAGAAAGACCGCCGCGAACTTGACGAATTTGTGCATCCGGAGTTCTATGGCGATTTCGACTTCGACTGGGACGATGATGAAGATGACGATTTTGACGATTTTGAGTCAATGAAATAAAGAATCGGTTTTTGCCAACTCGGTTTAACAATGCAGTTAAACAATTCTGAAAAAACAGAGCAGGAAGTGTGAGTTGCAAAATTATTTCCTAAATAATCATAAATAATGCACACCAAATATTATATAATGTGTATCTTTGTGAGATTTCAGCCCGAAAGGGACATTTTTGCTGTTTTTTGAATAAAACGACATTAAAGAAATAAATCCATTAAAATTTTAAATCATTATGAAGATTTCTCGTATTGATCACCTTGGAATAGGTGTTGAGAGCATCGATGCTGTGCTCCCTTATTTTGAGAATGTACTTGGTCTGAAGTGCTATGCTATTGAAGAGGTGGCAGACCAGAAAGTGAAGACTGCCTTCCTGAAGGTAGGTGAAGTAAAACTCGAACTCCTCGAACCGACAAGTCCTGAAAGTGCTGTTGCAAAATGGCTGGAGAAGGGCGGTAAGGGTGTACACCATGTTGCATTCGCAGTTGAAGACGGTGTAGCAGAAGCACTCGTAGAGGCAGAAGGCAAGGGCATTCGCCTTATCGACCAGAAGCCACGTCCAGGAGCAGAGCAGATGTCTATCGCATTCCTGCACCCAAAGTCAACAGCTGGCATATTAACTGAACTCTGTGAACCACAAAACAAATAAAAGACCCCATGAGTAAACAGACAGAAAGAATACAGGAGCTCATCGAACTCCGACAGAAAGCACGCCTCGGCGGTGGTGAGAAAGCTATCGACAAGCAGCACGCTAAGGGTAAGTTTACAGCCAGAGAGCGTATCGCTATGCTTCTTGATGAAGGCAGCTTCGAAGAATTTGATATGTTCAAACTCCATAAGTGCCACAACTTCGGCATGGAGAAGAAACAATACCTTGGCGACGGCGTCGTAACCGGTTCCGGTACAATTGGCGGTCGCCTTGTTTATGTATTTGCACAGGACTTCACAGTAAATGCAGGTTCTCTCTCAGAAACTCTTGCTGAGAAAATCTGTAAGGTGATGGATATGGCAATGAAGGTAGGTGCACCGGTTATCGGTCTGAACGACTCTGGTGGTGCCCGTATTCAGGAAGGTATCAACGCACTTGCAGGCTATGCTGAGATATTCCAGCGCAACATCCTTGCCAGCGGTGTGATTCCACAGATTTCAGGAATCTTTGGTCCTTGTGCCGGTGGTGCCGTTTATTCTCCAGCACTCACCGACTTCACACTGATGATGGAAAATACATCATACATGTTCCTCACAGGTCCTGCAGTAGTAAAGAGCGTGACTGGTGAAAACGTTGACCAGGAAAGCCTCGGAGGCGCTTCTGTTCACTCTACAAAGTCTGGTGTATGCCACTTCACAGCAGCTACTGAGGAAGAGGCTATCGCTATGATTCAGCAGTTGCTCACATACATTCCACAGAACAACCAGGAGGAAACTCCAATGGTTGAATGTACCGACCCTATAGACCGTCTTGAGGATTCGCTCAACGAAATCATTCCAGACAATCCAAACCAGGCATACGATATGTACGAAGTAGTTTCTGCTATCGTGGATAATGGTGAGTTCTTTGAGGTTCAGCCTCAGTTCGCACAGAACATCATCACTGGTTTTGCACGCTTCAACGGTCGTGCAGTAGGTGTTATTGCCAACCAGCCATCAAAACTCGCAGGTGTGCTCGACTGCAACGCAAGCCGCAAGGGAGCTCGTTTCGTTCGTTTCTGCGACGCATTCAACATTCCACTCGTAACCCTCGTCGATGTTCCTGGATTCCTTCCTGGTACAGGTCAGGAATACAATGCCGTAATCCTTCACGGTGCAAAACTGCTCTATGCCTACGGAGAAGCTACAGTGCCAAAGGTAACCGTTACTCTGCGTAAGTCTTATGGTGGTAGCCACATCGTGATGTCTTGTAAGCAACTTCGTGGCGACATCAACTACGCTTGGCCATCTGCTGAAATCGCAGTAATGGGTGCAAGTGGAGCTGCTGCAGTACTCTACGCCAAGGAAGCAAAGACTATCAAAGAAGAGGGTGGTGATGCAGCTGCATTCATCAAGGAGAAGGAAGACGAGTACACTAAGCTCTTCGCTAATCCATATCAGGCAGCTAAGTACGGTTATATCGATGATGTTATCGAACCGCGCAACACTCGTTTCCGCGTAATTCGTGCTCTCGAACAACTTGCAACTAAGTCGTTAACAAATCCTGCTAAGAAGCATGGAAACATACCACTCTAAGATGATGAAAAAATTATTATCAATATTTTCACTCCTCGCTGTTTCTACAGCTATGATGGCACAGGGAGCATACGACTTCAAGATAAATGAAGTGTTCGTGCTCGGTTGCCCGAAGGCTTGTATGAAAGCAGAGGCAGGAGACAGCGGATGTGTTGCTCCGGCAGATGCAAAATGTATGCGTCCGTCCTTATTAAAGGATGAATATGGAGAACCAGCCAGCTGGATTGAAATTGAAAACACTTCTTATTCTACTCACGACATAAGAAACTGTTTTATAGCTACCGACAAGGCGGTGCTTGACAAGAAGATGTCGGCTCCAGAGCGCGAACAGCTCATGTCGCTCATTCCTGCAGGCGACCCTCGTACTCTCATCAAGGCTAAGCAGCGCATCACTTTCTTTGTCGGCAATCGCAACCGCGGCACACTCCACACTACTTGTGCCGTACAGCTGAAAGCCGGTGAAGAAAACTGGATTGCTCTCTACGACGGCAATGCGGTAGATTTGCTCGATTCTGTAACCATTCCTGCTTTGCAGCCAGGACAGACATATGCACGTCTTTCCGACAACACTTGGCAGGTATGCGAAGCAGCACAGGCTACTCCAAACGGTCCTAACCAGGAATACCACAACGATAAGATTCGTGAATTCAAAGAGAAAGACCCATACGGCTTTGCCATGACTCTCATGTGCATGGGTGTAGTCTTCGCTTGTCTTCTCATTCTTTTCCTCTTCTTCCAGGGCTTCGGACTTCTCCTTGCAAAGGTTGTCAACAAAGTTACAAAACCTGTTGTTCAGCCAGTTGTCAATGCCGGAGAACGAGTTATGGAAGTAGCTAAGCAGGCTACTATTGAGACAAGAGGTATTCCGATGGAAACATATTCAGCAGTTATCGGTCTTGCCCTCCACGAATACTTCGGAGGCACTCACGATATCGAGTCTGGTATCCTCACTATCCATCAGAATTCAAACTCATCATGGTCAGACAAAAGTCACGAACTGCGTCAGACTCCACAGCATCATATCGCAACCCCAACAAACCATACTAAAAAATGAAAGAATACAATTATAAAATCAAAGGTCAGGACTTCAACGTAAAAATCGAAAGTGTTGAAGGCGACATAGCAAAGGTAGAGGTAAACGGCATCCAGTTCGATGTACAACTCGAAAAGCCAGTTGCTCAGCCAAAGCCAGTAGTTCGTGCCGTAGCAGCACCAGTTAAGACAGTAGAAGCTCCAAAGGCAGCCGTAGAGGCAGCTCAGGTAGCAGCAGGAGTAACAGTTGTTTCTGCTCCACTGCCAGGTACCATCAACGACATCAAGGTCACTGTCGGACAGACTGTGAAGAA
>DEJD01000123.1:0-622 GCA_002353215.1 Prevotellaceae bacterium UBA2757 | reverse complement strand
GCTTCTGTAAATGTAAATAAGGGTGATACAGTAATGGAGGGCAGTGTCCTCGTAACAATCGAGTAAGACCTATGCTATTATTAGAAAGTGTATCAACAATGGACTTCGTAGCTTCGAAATTCTCCGACTTCCTGACATATACCGGATTCGCCAACGTCGAATGGGCTAACATCATCATGATAGCCGTTGGTGCATTCTTTATATGGCTTGCAATCAAGAAGGACTTCGAGCCGCTGCTCCTCATCCCGATTGGTCTCGGTATCATTCTGGGAAATATTCCGTTCAAGGCTGCAGGTCTTGAAATCGGACTCTATGAAGACAACTCCGTGCTCAACATCTTCTATCAGGGAGTGCGCCAGGGATGGTATCCGCCACTCGTATTCCTCGGTATTGGAGCAATGACCGACTTCGGTGCCCTCATCGCTAATCCAAAGCTTATGCTTATCGGTGCAGCAGCCCAGTTCGGTATCTTCGGAGCTTATATGATTGCCCTCGCCATGGGATTCGAACCAAACCAGGCAGCCGGAATCGCCATCATCGGTGGTGCCGACGGACCTACGGCAATCTTCCTCTCCTCGAAGCTCTCGCCCAACCTCATGGGAGCCATCGCCGTGTGTGCCTA
>DEJD01000061.1:4840-5225 GCA_002353215.1 Prevotellaceae bacterium UBA2757 | reverse complement strand
GATGCTAAATCATCAGCTATCCGCCAGCTCAGAATGAACGAGCGTGCAGGCAACTACATCAACTACGACATCAAGTAAATAGGAACTTTGCCCCCAACGATTGGTTGGGGGCTTTTTTGTTCTTTTACAGAATGGGGACGATGAGGCGGACAGTGAAGTTGCGCCCCATGTCGCAGATGCCACGTTCGCCTGTCAGAGGGTTGGTGCCGATATACTTCAGACGGCTCAGGTGGTTCTGGTAGGAGCGGTCGAAGATGTTGTTCAGCGCCAGGTGGATGGTGCAGAGTTTGCGGTGGCGTAGGTGGATGTCGGTGCCCGCTGTCAGGTTGAAGAGGGTGTAGGACGGGGTGGCTGTCTCGGTGCCGAGTGCCATATGGTAGTGGTC
>DEJD01000061.1:3242-4791 GCA_002353215.1 Prevotellaceae bacterium UBA2757 | reverse complement strand
GGGCTCCTTCGTGGGTCAGTTCGTACTTCAGTTCCGATGTCCAGCGCGGAGCAGGGGTGAAGGGCAGGTAGCGCGTCTCGAGCGGTTGGTTCAGCTGACGTGCATCGACGAAGGAGAATGTGTTTTCGAAGTGCAGATGGTGTGTCGGATGAATATCGACCATTGCCTCGAAACCGAGCAGACGGGCAGTGCCGCTGGTGTAGCGGAAGGTAGGGGTGCCTGCCTGAATGACTTCTGCCGTGCGGTGGAGGAATATGTAGTTGCTGATGCGGTTGGCAAACAGACTGAGCTGGGCGGAGACGAATCGTGTGGAAAGGTCGAAACCGAGGTCTGCCTGCCAACTGTGTTCGGGGGAGAGCTGGTGGTTGCCTATCTCGTAGCGGCCGGTGCCTTCGTGTTCGCCGTTGGACCCCAGTTCGCTCATGTTCGGGGCACGGAATCCGTGTGATATGTTTGCCCTCAGGTTTATCTTTTCACTCACATTCCATACGGCTCCGATGCTACCGGAGAGTCCTGTCATGTTGCGGCGGAAATCACGGAAACGCTCTTCGCCGTCCTCGACAAGCGATTCGCTGGAGAGACTGCGGTTGTCAAGTCGGAGTCCGCCGGTAAGTACCCACTCACCGAAACGGCGGCTGGCTGTTGCGAAACCGCCTATGTCAAACAGCCGGTAGGCGGGGATGAGGTATTCTGCGCCCAGGTTGAGCGAACGCTGGAACATACCCTGCACACCTGCCGCGAGTTTCCACTCCGACGCAGTTTCTAACTGATACCTGGCATCGTAGGTAAATGTGTGGAGACGGAAGTGAAGACCTGCCTGCGAGGCACTTTCCTCGTATTCCTTACGATTGTTCAGCTGGTAGCCAAGCAACACCTTCAGCGTGCCTTCGCCCAGATGGAAGGCGTTGTCAAGCACTGCTTTATAGTGGTTTATGCGCTGGAAGGGCAGTGTCTTGCCGTAGGTTTTTACATCGGAAGAGTGGGGAATGAGACGCCCTGTAGTCTCGTCGCGATCGCCCTCGACCAGGCTTGGCAACTGATGGAAATATCTAAACTTCAGGTGCGTGTGACCCCAATGGCGGTTGAGACCGACAAGTCCGCTGGCTGCGTGTTCCTGAAACTGCGATCCGGGCACGTATCCGTCGCGGTGGTTCTGGTAGGCATGTGCCAGACGATGGCTCCAACGGCCGTCCCACACTATGCCCTGTTTGTTGCCGGCAAAGTTAACGGTGTAGTCGAAGAGTCCGTTGTTTGTCTGGAATCCGGTGCTCACTCCTGCCTTCATCTGTCCCAAGGGCAGGATGCGGTGCGGATGGAGGATGATGATGCCTGCCATGGCATCGGAACCGTACATCAGACTGGCGGGTCCCTTCTGAATTTCCACCGAACCGACATTCTGCGCATCGACTTCGATGCCGTGTTCGTCGCCCCACTGCTGACCCTCCTGACGGATGCCGTCGCTTATCACGGCTACACGGTTGTAGCCCAGTCCGCGGATAACCGGTTTTGAAATGGCACCGCCGGTGGTTATCTGCGACACACCCGGCTG
>DEJD01000061.1:0-3198 GCA_002353215.1 Prevotellaceae bacterium UBA2757 | reverse complement strand
GGAGCTGGCATGTCCTTCAGACGACTGTCGCCCGTAAGTCCCGTTACCACCACCTCATTCAATTTCAGGTGCTGGAAATACATGTCTGTAGAATCTGCTTGTGTCTGCGATTGTGCTGACATGCCATAGCACAAAAGCATCAGAATTATTTTTGATGTTTTCATTCTATCTTAATCTTTTATAAAACAATAAATATAGAAAGGAGATGAGTTCTCTCCTTAGTTATAAGAAAAACGGATTAAGATAGAAACGGGGGAGCGCGGAGCTTTACAAATCCGACTGGGGAATAGGGAAGAAACGATGCGCGCAGACTGTGTGCTTTGCCGTTCTGGTGGAGCGGCATAGTAATGGTAACGAGTGCAGCAATCAGGAAGGGAACTGTGACAAGTTGGCATATAAGACAGTCCTGTACGCCGTGTGTTGCCAATGAGAAGTGACCTGCATGAGGCTGATGACTGGCACATTGATAGCATTCCTGTTTTCCTCCCTCGCACTCTTCATGAACGTGGAATGAGGAAAACAAAAGCATGGACAGAATAATTGAAAGCAGTGTCCATGCAACGGATTGTCTCTTGCGCGTCTGTTTCATTTTCAAGCGCAAAGGTAATACATTTATTATATAATTAAGAATAATTTATGGAGTTGATGCTTTATGTTGCTCATATTTTTCATATTTTTGCCACAGTTTTTCCAAATTACTAACCAAACTAGTTTAATTATGGTAAATATGAAAAAGTTTATCGCAACTGGAGCATTCGCCGCAGCAGCATTGTCTCCGATATCAGCTGAGAGCATTTACGATTTTACTGTCAAGGACCGCAAAGGCAACGACGTTTCGCTCGCGGACTACAAAGGCAAAGTTCTGCTCATCGTCAATACCGCTACCCGATGCGGTTTTACACCACAGTACACCGAACTGGAGGCTATCTACGAAAAATACAAGGACCAGGGTTTTGACATTCTCGACTTCCCCTGCAATCAGTTTGGCGAGCAGGCTCCCGGAACAAACGAGGAGATTCATGATTTCTGCACAATGAACTACAACATTAAGTTTCCTCAGCTTGGCAAGATTGAAGTCAACGGAGAAAACGAGACGCCACTGTTCACCTATCTGAAAGCACAAAAGGGATTCGAGGGCTTTGACATGAAAGACAAACTCGGACCGCTGCTCGACCAGATGCTGAGCAAGGCCGATCCAGACTATGCCAAGAAGTCGAGCATCAAGTGGAACTTCACGAAATTCCTTATCGACCGTAATGGCAAAGTAGTAAGACGCTACGAACCTACACACAACATGACCCTCGTGGAAAAAGATATCCAGAGTCTTGTTGAGAAGAAATAACCTGATTACGTCGGTTCTTTTTCAACAAAAAAGCAAGAAGAACCGATTCGCTTTATTCGTTTTAGTAACTGTCAGTATCATTTTTCCGATACTGGCAGTCTTTTTATTTTCCATCCTATTGCTGCAACCAACATACTCATCAGCGGACTGATTATGTTGAAGAAACAATAAGGCAAATAGACAACTGTAGGCACACCAAGCACTGTGGACTGAGCCATACCGCACGTGTTCCACGGAATCAGTACCGATGTAACCGTCGCTGCGTCCTCTGTTGTTCGGCTAAGCAGACGCGACTCGAATCCTTTTTGCTTATATGCATTCTTGTACATATCGGCAGCCAGAACTATAGAAATAAACTGATCGCCTGTGGACAAATTCAGGAAAAGACATGTGCCTACTGTAGATGAAACCAATCCGAAACAACCGTTCACAAAATGAATCAACATCTTGGTGATACTTATTATCATCCGACTTGCCATCATCATCGAACCGAAAAACATTGCACTGATAATAAGCCATACTGTGTTCATCATTCCTGCCATACCACCCGTGGAAACCAACTCGTTCAACGCCGTATTGCCAGTCTCTACAGAAGTCGAACCATAGTACGTCATAATAAGTCCGCGAAACATCGAATACAAAGAATATCTATCAGCACAGCCCGTTGATTGAGCAATGCCATCCGCTGTTTCCTTAACTGTCTTAACCACTTCGCCAGACACCTCGCACAAAATATGCGGCTGCAATATCAGAGCCACAATTCCTGCTATTATTGCCGAAAGGAACAAAGTGATTAGCGATGAAATCCTACGGGCTATAAGTATGCAGGTCAGCACAGGAACAATCAAAGTCCACAGCGAAATATTGAAAGTCTGCGACAGCCCCTCTGTGTATTGAGCCACCTGAAGCGACACATCAGACGTGAAACTCAATCCTGATATTAGGAATATTATCAATGTGATTGTAAACGTAGGCACAGTGGTGTACATCATATATCGGATATGCTCGAACAGGTCTGTACCTGTTACCGACGAAGCCAATATAGTCGTATCGCTCAAGGGCGACATCTTGTCACCAAAATAAGCTCCGGAAATAATTGCTCCTGCTGTCCACGCTTTATCAATTCCAAGAGCATCACCTATGCCCAACAATGCAACACCTATCGTGGCAATCGTTGTCCAGGAACTACCAGAAAGCAACGATACAACCGCACAGATAGCACAGGCACTGACAAGAAAAAAATTAGGAGAAAGAATCTGAACGCCATAATATATAATAGTAGGAACTACACCACTAATCATCCACGAACCCGACACCATTCCTACTGCCAGCAAAATAAACAATGTAATAGAAATGTTTCCCAACGTCTTTGCTAGTTGCTCTTCGAAAACTTTCCACGGCGTATGATAAATAATCATGGAAATGGCAATACACACAGCCGAACTGAAAAGCAGTGCCACCTGACTTCCGCCCTCAAGCGAATCACTTCCAAACATAATAATGCTGCACATCAGCAAACATATCAATACAATCACAGGGATAAATGCTATCAATGGATTGGGCAGGGTAGTATTATTTTTCATATATAGATTTTTTTACTGTTAAATTAGAGCATTTTTATCTTTTTATCCATATATCCTCTCGAATACTAATAATCTGTCATAGTTTATAGAGCCTGTTTTCTTTATAACTAATTGGAAAATAATAGATTTAAGAAAATAATTTTGTAGAATGATTCTACTCTAAAAAATGAAGAATGCTCTAAATGCTAATTTTGATACAAATATATACATTTTTCTGTTCTTAATAATGGTATAAACAAAAAAAGAACCCTTTCTCACGAAAGAGTTCTCCGT
>DEJD01000105.1:21402-26861 GCA_002353215.1 Prevotellaceae bacterium UBA2757 | reverse complement strand
GATGCACATTGGCATTCACGTTGTAGTATTCATCTACCATCGCATCAACCACCCGACGGGGTTTCTGCGTTGTTGCCCCGTTGTCAAAATATACCAATGGTTTTTTATACACCTCTCTCCCTAATATCGGGAAATCTTGTCTTATAGCAGCTACATCGTACATACTTCGTTCGTTTTACGCTGCAAAGGTACTACATTTTTTTATGATATCAAATCATCAGACATTTTTGAGCCCATTAGTATTATATCCAGATATTTTGATCTAAGGATAAAATCACATAAGTTTTTTTGTTAATTTTTTTGAAAATCGATTCCAGAGGGTGAGCACCCCCTGAGATCCCCCTGAGATCTCCCCGACCACTCATCACCCGAAATTATATTTATGCCGAGAAAAAAATCGCCACATAAAGGGGAAAACAAGAAAAATAACAAAACCAACTAAAAAAAACGGCAAAAAAAACATTGGAATTTATTTACAGTTTATTACCTTTGCATTTTCACAACACAATTTTTGCACTCAAATAACACTAAATCAATATAAATGACTAACCCATGAGCAAGATTAAAACTATCGGCGTCCTCACATCCGGTGGAGATGCCCCAGGCATGAATGCGGTCATACGCGCTGTCACACGATCGGGTATTTGTAACGGTTTTACCGTCAAGGGTATATACCGCGGTTATGAAGGACTTATCAACGATGAAGTAAAGACTTTCACAACTGAGGACGTAAGCGGCATCATAACACGAGGCGGCACCATGCTAAAGACTGCGCGCAGCAAAGATTTTATGACCCCAGAAGGCAAGAAGAAAGCCTTCGACGTATGCAAGAAGGAAGAAATCGACGCTCTGATAGTTATTGGCGGAAACGGTTCACTTACAGGTGCATGGGAATTCGGTACCGAATATGATTTTCCTGTAATTGGCATTCCCGGCACTATCGACAATGACTTGTACGGTACTGATGCCACCATAGGTTATGACACAACGATGAACACCATTATGGAATGTGTGGACCGCATACGTGATACAGCCAACTCTCACGAACGAATTTTCTTTGTCGAGGTGATGGGACGCGATGCAGGATTCTTGGCACAAAACTGCGCCATAGCCTGTGGCGCTGAAGCAGCCATCGTACCAGAAGAGACAACAGACGTGGACCAATTGGCAGAATTCATGGCTCGCGGCATACGCAAATCAAAGAAGTCGTGTATAGTAATCGTTTCCGAAAGTCCAAAGTGCGGTGCATATTACTATGCAGACAGAGTAAAGAAGGAATTCCCTAATTTCGATGTACGCGTCTCTATCCTCGGTCACCTACAACGCGGCGGAAGTCCTTCTGCTATGGACCGCATATTTGCCAGTTGTATGGGAGTGGGAGCCATCAGAGCTATTATGCAAGGACAACGCAACGTGATGGTAGGCTATCGCAACGGCGATGTTGTATATGTACCATTCAGCGAGTGCATCCGTACCGATAAACGTTTCGACAAGCGCCTTATCACGGTGCTCAACGAACTGAGTATTTAAATTAGAAACATAACACCAAACTTAAATAACTTATGAAAATTAAAGCTGACTATGCAAATGCTCCGCAATGGAGAGTACTGACCGTTAAGGCAACACTTCCAGAGAAACTCAAGTGTTTGGACGAACTGGCTCACAACATGTGGTGGGTATGGAACTTTGAGGCACGAGACCTGTTCCGCGACCTCGACCCGGAAATCTACCACGACGTAAAACACAATCCTGTAATGCTTTTGGAGCGCCTGAGCTATGCCCGTAAAGAAGAAATCATGAAGGACGAGGCTCTGATGAAGCGCATCAACGATGTATATGCAAAGTTCCGCCAGTACATTGAGGTGGAACCAGACAAGAAACGCCCTTCTGTTGCTTACTTCTGTATGGAGTACGGTATCCACTCTGCCCTGAAGATATATAGCGGAGGTCTGGGTATGCTTGCAGGCGACTACGTAAAGGAAGCAAGCGACAGTAACGTAGATATGTGTGCAATCGGTTTCCTATACCGTTTCGGATATTTCACCCAGAGTCTTTCAATGGACGGACAGCAGATTGCCAACTACGAAAGCCAGAACTTCGGTTCACTGCCTATCGAACGCCAGTTGGATGCTGACGGAAACCCACTGGTTGTTGATGTTCCATACAATAATTATCACGTACACGCATACGTATGGCGTGTAAATGTAGGCCGTGTAAAGCTCTACCTGCTTGATACAGACAATGAGATGAACTCTGATTTCGACAAACCAATCACTCACTCTCTCTACGGTGGCGACTGGGAAAACCGTCTGAAGCAAGAAATCCTGTTAGGTATCGGAGGTATGCTCCTTTTGAAGAAACTGGGTATCAAGAAAGATATATACCACTGTAACGAAGGACATGCTGCTCTCTGTAATCTGCAACGTCTGTGTGACTACATCGAAGAAGGACTTACCTTCAACCAGGCAATGGAACTGGTTCGTGCATCTTCACTCTATACTGTACACACTCCTGTTCCAGCAGGTCACGACTATTTCGAAGAAGGTCTCTTCGGCAAGTACATGGGCGGCTACCCACAGAAGCTGGGTATCAGCTGGGACGAATTCATCGGTATGGGACGTACCAATCCAGACGATCACGGCGAGAAGTTCTGTATGAGTACATTCGCATGCAACACCTGTCAGGAAGTAAATGGCGTGTCAATGCTTCACGGGAGGGTAAGCCAGAAGATGTTTGCAAACATTTGGGCTGGTTACTATCCGGAGGAAAACCACGTAGGATACGTCACCAATGGTGTTCACTTCCCTACATGGTGCGCTGCTGAATGGCGAGCTCTTTATGCTAAGTATTTCGACAAAAAGCACATGAGCGACCAGTCGAACGAAGAAATATGGCATGGCATCTACAACTGCCCGGACGAAGAAATATGGGAAGTTCGCAAGGCTCTTAAGAAGAAACTCTTCGAGTATGTTGCAGAACAGTATAAGGAAACATGGTTGAAGAATCAAGGCGACCCATCACGTGTGGTTAAACTTCTGGAGCGTTTCAATCCAGACGCACTCGTCATCGGTTTCTGCCGCCGATTCGCTACATATAAGCGCGCACACCTGTTGTTTACAGATCTGGAGCGCCTTAGCCGCATAGTCAACAACCCAGAACGACCTGTCATCTTCCTCTTTGCAGGAAAAGCACACCCTGCTGACGGCGCCGGACAAGGACTTATCAAGTACATATATGAAATCTCACAGCGCCCTGAGTTCCAAGGAAGAATTATCTTCGTAGAGGACTATGACTTCCTGTTGGCTCGCCGTCTGGTTTCAGGTGTTGACATTTGGATGAATACACCTACACGTCCGTTGGAAGCATCAGGTACATCCGGTGAGAAAGCAGAAATGAATGGTGTTGTCAACCTCAGCGTAAAGGACGGATGGTGGCTCGAAGGCTATCGCGAAGGTGCAGGATGGGCTCTTACCGAAAAGCGCACTTACCAGAATCAGGACAATCAGGACAAGCTCGATGCAGCAACTATCTATACCCTGCTTGAAACCGAAATTACACCTCTGTATTACAAAAAGGATGAGAATGGTCTTTCAAGAGGATGGATTCAGGTCATCAAGAATTCTATCGCACAGATTGCACCACACTATACAATGAAGCGCCAACTGGACGACTATTACAGCAAGTTCTACGAGAAGCAGGCTAAACGTTTCAAAGAAATCTCAAAAGACAACTATCGTCTGGCTAAGGAGATTGCACTGTGGAAAGAAACTGTTGCAGAGCGCTGGGATAGCATCAGCGTAGTATCTGCAGAATGGGACTTCCCTGCAACAGGTGTAAATGCAGGACAGCAGTACCACTTAAAGTATGTTATCAACGAACAAGGTCTGAACGATGCCGTTGCTCTGGAGAAAGTAAACATCGGTATTAACAAAGATGGTGAAGAACACGTTTTCTCAGTAGAACAACTGGAAGTAACAGGTCACGAAGGCAACAACTACACTTTCGAAGCAATGCTGAGTCCACACCAGTTCGGACAGTACAAGAGTGCAGTTCGTATGTATCCTAAGAACAAGAACCTGCCTCACCGTCAGGATTTCTGTTACCTCAAGTGGCTCGAACTGCCTGAGATGGCATAATAATTCCTCACTCATATTAATCAAGTATCGGCTCCTAAACACAAGGGGTCGATACTATTTTTTAACGTATTTTTATATTTTATCACATTTTTATTTTGCAGAAAGAAGAAGGTTTTGTAACTTCGCGACGTAATTAGGTGAATTGTATCCAACAATGAAACGCTTGGTAAATATATTAATAGCCATTCTGCTGGTTGTAATACCTGCCAGGATATCCGCACAGACTGACAAGGAGTTCAGTCCTTACGGCTTCCTGCAGTTGCAAGCTGGTGGAAATACAACGTTTACCAATGTAAAACAACTGGACATCCTATCACCTACATTTACTGTCGGAGTGGGTGCGATGGTTATTCCTGAATTGGGAGCTCGCGTTAACATGAACGGATGGCAGTCGAAAGGCGGATTCAGGAGTACAAACCAAAAGTACAAATACAACTACTTCAATGCAGACGTAGATGTAATCCTTAATGTATTCAACTTATTCTCCAAGAACTACAACCGCCTGTTCGACGTAAGTCTTGTAGCTGGCGTGGGTATCAACCACGCATGGAACAACGACATCTCCAAAATAGACTTAACGAAAGTAACAGAGGACGTAAGCAATGCATGGGGCAAAAACATGCAGAAGGATAAGTTCAACGGTACTTCGTTCCGTATGGGTGTAATGGGAGACTTCCGTCTCAACAAAAACTGGCAATTGGGTCTGGAGGTCGACATGAATTCGCTCCACGACGACTGGAATTCTAAATACAGCAAAAAGAAACGCGACTGGATGCTCACATCTCAAGTATCAGTTACATATCGTTTTGGCGGGAAGAAAAAGAAAGCCACAGCAGAACCGGTTGTAGTTCCTACATACATAGAAAAAAAGATTGAGGAACCTGCCAAGCCAATTCCTCCTGTGGTAACGAAACCACAGCCAAAGCCTGAAGAACCGCTGAACGAAGTTATCGTATATACAATCCGCGAAACTGATGTAAACAAGGAAGAAATAATCCAGAAGATAGCGGACTGGAGCAAGAAACACGAAAGCGGAAAGATTCAAATCAGCGGATATGCAGACAAAGGAACAGGTACACCAAATGTAAATATGTACTACTCAAAGCAAAGAGCTGAGAAAGTAGCTGCTGCGCTGAAAGCTAAAGGAGTACCTGAAAGCAAGATGACAGTACATTCGTATGGCGACACTGTTCAACCATTCAAGGAAAACAACCAGAACAGATGCGTTATCGTAATGGGACAATAATCACATTACTTACACAATCTGCACGCTTCACATTTTTCATATTCACCAAGGAAGCGTTTTTCAATCTTCACATATAA
>DEJD01000105.1:0-21324 GCA_002353215.1 Prevotellaceae bacterium UBA2757 | reverse complement strand
CGTTGACGCATGTAGAAAAGAGCCGCCTCATCCATTACACCTACAGTGGAGCCATGATTACACTTAACGTCATCGGCATAAATCTCAAGCATTGGCTGAGAGTACATGCGAGCCGTTGGCGAAGCACAGAGGTTTGCATTTGTTTCCTGAGAGGTGGTCTTTTGTGCATCCTTATCCACAAGAATCTTTCCAGCAAAGGCACCTACGGAATGTCCGTCAAGCACATATTTATACAACTGATCAGACTGACACTGAGGAGCGCAATGGCGGATAAGCGTGTTATTGTCTGTATGCTGTGAATCGCTACCTATAACACATCCATTAAGTGTTAACTGAGCATTCGTTCCTACAAGATAGGCATCACAGAGGTTACGAGTGAGACCATTAGTCAATGTAATGGAATTATGACGAACACTACTGTCGCGCTCTGCACGGATATATACATTACTGAAGCGAGAACATGACTTATCAGTTTCCTCCACTTCGTACAAATCGAGATGACTATTCGGCTGACAAAAAACTTCCACTACCTGAGTAGTAAGAAATGAAATATCGTCGGGATGTACCCCACCCTTGTCGTTGATGATTATTGTAGCTTGAGCACCCTGTTCAAGAACAATAAGCAAACGTCGATTAAGCATGGTGGATATATTTCCACTAAGTTGGTTGTCTATCTGAATAGGAGTATCCGGATTATCATTCTTGGGAATATAAACAAGAATGCCATCATGAACGAGAGCAGTATTCAAAGTAGTAATTGAATCTGAGGCATCAGCTATTTTATTATAGTACTGACTCACATCAATCGGTGCAGCTGATATGGGATATATATACTGTGACGGATTGATAGCCGCAGAATTGAGACTTATACCATAGTTTGGGGCAAAGGCAGTTGGCACATCAGTATATTTATACCGCTCCAGTTTTTGTGTAGGAAATCCCTGTGTACGAAAAACCTGGAATGCGGCATCACGAACCGCGTTCATCGGTTCGCAACTCTTCTGCTTTATCAACTGGTTTACCTCGTTGTATAATTCTATGTATTGTAGTTCGCTTTTCACAGTTACTGCTGATTTTTAATCCAGTCAAATCCTTCTGTTTCAATCTTCAGTGCAAGTTCAGGTCCCTCCGTCATCACAATACGACCGTCAATAAGCACATGTACATACTGTGGACGTATGTAGTCTAACAGACGCTGATAGTGTGTAATAACAAGCGCTGATGTTTCACTTGTACGCAGTTTATTGAAACCTTCAGCGACAATACGCAAGGCATCAACATCAAGGCCAGAGTCCGTTTCATCGAGAATGCAGAACGTAGGTTCCAACATAGCCATCTGGAATATCTCGTTACGCTTTCTTTCACCTCCGGAGAAACCCTCATTGACAGAACGATTCATCAGTTTCTGGTCGATTTCAACCAACTTGCGCTTCTCACGCATTATTTTTAGGAAATCAGTCGATTTCAACGGTTCTTTTCCCTGTGCTTTCCTACGTGAATTAACAGCGGCACGCATAAAATTAGTCATCGATACGCCCGGAATTTCGATAGGCGCCTGGAAGGACATGAATATACCAGCATTAGCACGTTCTTCTGTATTCATGCTAAGAAGGTCCTGACCATTGAAGATAATAGAACCTTCAGTCACCTCATAAGCAGGATTACCCACTATAACATTGCTAAGAGTACTTTTTCCAGCACCATTAGTACCCATTATGGCATGAATCTCACCGTCGGCAATGGTCAGATCAATTCCTTTCAATATTTCTTTATCGCCTACACGCGCGTGCAGATTCTTTATCTCTAACATATTTATTATGTTTACTATTTACGATTTAAAGAACACAACCCTCAACTCTCAACTTTCAACTCTCACCTACCCAACCGTTCCTTCAAGGGAAACGCTGAGTAGCTTCTGTGCCTCTACAGCGAATTCCATAGGAAGTTTATTGAGGACATCCTTGGCATAGCCGTTTACTATGAGTCCAACAGCTTCTTCAGTCGAAATACCTCGTTGGTTACAATAAAAAAGTTGGTCTTCATTTATCTTAGATGTGGTAGCCTCGTGCTCCACTGTAGCTGTATTATTCTGGACATCCATATATGGGAAAGTATGAGCTCCACAGAGATTGCCCAGCAATAACGAGTCACACGATGAGTAATTGCGTGCTCCATCAGCATTTTTAGTAACACGAACGAGTCCACGATATGAATTTTGCGAACGTCCGGCACTGATACCTTTAGATATGATGGTTGATTTGGTATTCTTTCCAATATGAATCATCTTGGTTCCCGTGTCTGCCTCCTGGTGATTATTCGTAACAGCTACGGAGTAGAATTCAGCCTGAGAACCATCACCGGAGAGTACACAAGACGGATATTTCCATGTGATAGCAGAACCAGTTTCCACCTGTGTCCATGAGAGTTTACTGTTTACTCCACGCAGATGTCCACGTTTAGTAACCAGATTGAGTACTCCTCCACGACCTTCACTGTCACCGGGGTACCAATTCTGCACCGTAGAATATTTCACCTCTGCATTATCCAGCACCACAATTTCAACAATGGCTGCATGCAATTGGTTTTCATCGCGCATAGGAGCTGTACACCCTTCAAGATAGCTGACATAAGACCCCTCATCACAAACAATCAAGGTGCGTTCAAACTGTCCTGTATTCATCGCGTTGATACGGAAATAAGTTGACAGTTCCATCGGACAGCGAGTATTTTTCGGAATATAAACAAAAGAACCGTCACTGAAGACTGCCGAGTTGAGAGCAGCAAAATAATTATCGCGATAAGGAACAACCGTGCCAAGATACTGACGAACCAAGTCAGGATATTCTCTTACGGCTTCAGATATAGAACAGAATATTATGCCTTTCTCTGACAGCTTTTCTTTAAAGGTAGTCTTTACGGACACGGAATCCATAACTGCATCGACTGCAGTACCCGAAAGAGCCAAACGTTCCTCAAGTGGAATGCCCAACTTATCGAATGTCTTCATCAGTTCAGGGTCAATCTCCTTTTGTTCTCCGTCTTTCTTACGAGCAGTAGGGTCAGCATAGTAAGATATAGCCTGATAATCAATCGGGGGCAGGGTGACATGAGCCCAAGAGGGTTGTTGCTGAGTAGTCCAGTAACGATATGCCTCAAGACGGAACTGCAACAGCCAATCCGGTTCGCCTTTCTTCGCAGAGATTAGCCGAACCACATCTTCATTCAGACCTTTATCTATAATTTCGGTATGCACATCGGTAGTGAATCCATATTCATATTCTTTCTTAACTACCGATTTTACATATTCATTCTTTTCTGCCATTTACTTTTCTCTCTCTTTGTACAAACGCATCAAATCCCATTACTCTTGTTCGTCCGACAATTCTTCACCATGATTGCCGAAAACAGACTTTACTTTATCGCCCACAACTTTGTCAATGGCCTTATCAACAGCTCCCTTCACTCCTTTCTTAGCCTTTGTACCATGCGCCACCTCTGTAGAGTCAGCCACTATCAGCAAGTCAGGAATAACCGGTTGGCATGCATGCTTTACATCATAAAAAAGATCTTCGCGCTGCTCCAATTCCTGGGGAGCATATCCGAACTTACTTTCGACAAAATCATATACATTGAATGCAAAACTCAACAACAAGCCGTAACATACCACTCCAATTAAAGCACCTAACAAACGATTTAGGCATCCTAAATGAATAGTGGAAAAGAGTTTTGTCAGCAACGTAGCAACGAAACCAAGCAACACAGGCACGATGAGAACGATGAGAACGAAAGCAGCAATCTGAGCAACTCCCACGCTGGCACCGCTCTTTACGGCAAGAAAATCGCCGCATTGCTTGTAAAGTGTAGCTGCAAGTATAATGCCGACCAGCACTCCAAGCAAATTAGCAATCTGTTTGAAAGCGCCCTGGTAACAGCCTATAGCCGCACCAAGGGCGAGAATGATAATAATTAGTATCGTCATATATAAGTAAGCGGTTAAAACCTTTTAGTATCTTCTCAATGAGAGTGAAACTAAAGTTTATAACTTAGCCTTTACTTCTACTTCGTTGTAAGTCTCAAAGGTATCGCCTTCACGGATGTCGTTGTAGTTGACAATTGATATACCGCATTCAAAGTCACGACCAACCTCCTTGACATCATCCTTGAATCGCTTCAGTGCAAGGATAGCACCTGTGTAAACAACGATTCCATCGCGGATAACACGAATCTTGTCGGTACGATGAATCTTACCTTCAGTAACCCAACAACCTGCCACAGTACCTACCTTGGTAATCTTATATACCTGACGGACTTCTGCCTGACCAGTCACTTCCTCCTTCATAGTTGGAGCAAGCATACCTTCCATTGCGTCCTTTATCTCCTCTATAGTATCATAAATAATCGAATAGAGACGGATATCGACACCTTCCTGTTCTGCCAATTTACGGGCAGCAGCTGACGGACGCACCTGGAAACCAATGATGATAGCATCGGAAGCACTGGCAAGTGTTACATCACTTTCAGAAATCTGTCCTACAGCCTTATGGATAACATTGACTTGAATCTTTTCTGTAGAGAGTTTGATAAGTGAGTCGGACAGTGCCTCGATAGAACCATCCACGTCACCCTTGACAACGAGGTTAAGTTCTTTAAAGTCACCAAGAGCAATACGACGGCCCAACTCGTTAAGGTCAACACGTTTCAGAGTACGCAAGCCTTGTTCACGTTTCAGCTGTTCACGTTTATTACAGATTTCACGAGCCTCCTGTTCCGACTCCATCACGTGGAAAGTATCACCTGCTGTAGGTGCACCATTAAGACCAAGTATAACAGCAGGTTCAGCAGGCAGAGCCTTCTCTATACGCTGACCGCGCTCATTGAACATAGCCTTTATCTTTCCATAGTGAGTACCTGCCAACACAATGTCACCCTGACGCAGAGTTCCGTTCTGGCATAGGATAGTAGCTACATAACCACGTCCTTTATCAAGTGTTGACTCAATAATTGAACCAGTGGCTTTACGATTAGGATTTGCCTTCAAGTCAAGCATTTCTGCTTCAAGAAGCACCTTATCCATCAGTTCCTCAACACCAATTCCCTTCTTTGCAGAGATTTCCTGACTTTGGTATTTACCTCCCCAGTCTTCAACAAGCAGGTTCATGTTAGCCAACTGCTCCTTAATCTTCTCAGGATTTGCTCCCGGTTTATCTATCTTGTTTATAGCGAAAACCATAGGAACGCCTGCTGCCTGAGCATGAGCAATAGCCTCCTTTGTCTGAGGCATGATAGCATCGTCGGCTGCAATAATGATTATAGCGATATCCGTAACCTGAGCACCACGGGCACGCATGGCGGTAAACGCTTCGTGACCAGGGGTATCGAGGAAGGTTATTCGTTTTCCATTCTTCAGTTTTACATTGTAAGCACCGATATGTTGTGTGATACCTCCGGCTTCTCCTGCAATTACATTAGTATTTCGCACATAGTCTAGAAGCGAAGTCTTACCATGGTCAACGTGACCCATGACTGTAATAATAGGAGCACGTGTCTCAAGGTCTTCTGCTGCATCCTCTTCTTCTTCGATAGCATTACTAACCTCTTCGCTTACGTAACTTGTGGTAAAGCCGAATTCTTCAGCAACTATATTGATTGTCTCGGCATCGAGTCGTTGGTTGATACTTACCATCATACCAATGGACATACATGTACCAATAACCTTTGTAACAGGAACATCCATCATAGTAGCCAAGTCACTTACAGTAACAAATTCGGTAAGCTTCAGCACTTTATTCTCCATGTTCTCCAACTCTTCCTCCTCTGCTATACGTTCACGTACGGCTTCACGCTTCTCCTTACGATACTTCACGCCCTTCTTTTCCTGTTTTTGCGTAAGACGTGCAAGAGTATCTTTAACCTGCTTTGCTACTTCCTCGTCACTCAGTTCCTGAGGCTTAACAGCTTTATTCTTCTTTTTCTTCTTACCAGAACCTTGTTGAGGTTGCTGATTAGACTGTCCCTGCTGGCCACCTTGCTTTTTAGCCTGCTGACTATTTGCCTGTTTGCCTGCAGCCTCTACATCAATCTTTTCCTTGCCAATTCGGTTACGTTTTTTCTTATTGCCATCCTGTTGAGCAGCCTGTTGCTGGCGTTTCTCTTGACGTTCTTTCTTGCGTTCGCTAGCACTTTTGCGATCAGGACGGGTTTTAGAATTGATGCTGTCAAGGTCGATGAAACCAACTTGCTTGAACTGTACGCCACTACCTTCAGGAGCACTCAAACGATACACACCTTCAGAGTTAGCCTCTAAACGGTCGGAAGGAGCCTGTGATTCACCTGCTTGTTTCCGAGCCTTCTCCGCTTCTGCCTTTGCAGCAGCCTCTGCCTCTGCGGCAGCTTGTGCAGCAGCCTTTGCAGCAGCCTCTTCTTCCTTACGCTTACGTTCTTCTTCCTTTATATCGTTGATATTACCTACTATCTTAAACTGCGGCTTACGCTCTTCGCGTTCTTTCTCCAGACGTTCCTTCTCCAGACGAGCCTCTTGTTCTTTGCGTTCACGTTCCTCACGTTCACGATCCTTACGTTCCTGCTTTTCACGTTCCTCACGTTCCTTGCGCTTCTGGATATCAGCCTTCACTTCCGAATGCAAAGTCTTGTCACTGCCAAACTCCTTCATTAACAGAGAGTGCTGTTCATCGGTCAGTTTAGCGTTAGGTGTAGCATCCTCAAGAGGTATGCCCTTCTTCTGCAGGAATTCAGCAACTGTGTTGATTCCTACATTAAGTTCCTTTAATGCTTTATTTAATCTTACTGCCATCTAAGTTGAATCAAAATTTGAATTTGTAAATGGAAAAATGCATTAAGAAGCAGCTACGGACTTAATCTTCAAATTCAGCACGAAGTGTCTTTAACAATTCATCTACTGTAGCTTCTTCGAGGTCAGCCTTCTCAATGAGCATCTCACGTGGAGCATTGAGAACAGACTTTGCGGTATCGAGTCCGATAGCTTTAATAGCATCGATAATCCACTCATCAACCTCATCCTTGAACTCGTCCAAATAGATATCCTCTTCAGTTGGCTCATTACCATCCAGTTCACGGAATACGTCAATAGTATATCCGGTAAGCATGCTGGCTAGTTTGATATTCTGTCCATTCTTACCGATAGCGAGACTCACCTGGTCTGGCTGAAGATATACTTCTGCCTTCTTGTCTTCTTCGTTCAGTACTATACTGGAAACATGAGCAGGCGCCAAAGCACGTTGGATAAACAGTTTTGTATTACTTGTATAATTGATAACGTCGATATTCTCGTTGTGGAGTTCACGAACAATACCGTGGATACGGCTACCCTTCACACCTACACAGGCACCCACTGGGTCAATACGTTCGTTATAGCTCTCTACTGCAATCTTAGCACGCTCACCAGGGATACGTGCAATCTTACGGATAGTAATCAAACCATCATTGATTTCTGGCACTTCGTTCTCCAACAAACGCTGCAAGAACTCAGGAGCTGTACGGCTCAAAATAATCTTAGGATTATTATTCTGATTGTCAACACGAAGAACAACTGCACGAGCAGGTTCACGCTTACGGAAGAAATCGGTAGGAATCTGTTCACTCTTTGGTAAGAGGAGTTCGTTGCCTTCATCATCGAGAAGAAGCACCTCACGCTTCCAGATCTGATAGACCTCAGCAGTCACTATCTGTCCTACTTTCTCCACATATTTATTATATAGGTTGTCGTGTTCAAGATCGAGAATCTTACTTGCCATCGTCTGACGAAGAGTAAGAATAGCACGACGACCGAAATCGTCGAAATGAACCTTCTCCGACACTTCCTCACCTACCTCATAGTCTTCGTCGATTTTCTGAGCCTCGCTCAATGAAATTTCTGTGTTTGAATTCTTCACCTCGCCATCAGCAACAACGGTACGGTTACGATAGATTTCGAAGTCACCCTTGTCAGGGTTTACGATTACATCGAAATTCTCATCCGATCCATACGTTTTCTGCAACACGCTACGGAAAGAATCCTCCAGGACACTCACAAGCGTAGTGCGGTCAATGTTTTTTGTCTCCTTGAAATCCTTGAATGTATCAATCAAGTTGACCTGATCTGTTTTCTTTTTGATTGCCATAATTATATTGTATTTATTATTTAAAATCTATTATACTCTTCACCCACTTTACATCATCATAGCTAAACGTCTTCTCAACATCAACCATGACAGGACGCTTTTTGCCCTCCACCTTTTGTTTTTCAGAAACGACAACTGTGAATCCAGACTCTGCTGCCTCCTTCATCTCCCCTTCCATCTTCTTACCGTCAGAAGTCATCAGTTCAACATCATAACCTATAGCATTCTTGTATTGTTGCAATACCTTGAATGGTTGTCCTATACCGGCACTTCCTACTTCAAGTTCGAAATCCTCCACATCACGATCCAGATGATCTTCGATAAACTTACTCAATTCACAACAGTCTTCAATCCACACGCCATCCTTGTGGTCTATCTCCACAGTGATTTTGTTTTGGTTGTCAACATTAGCCTCAACGAGAAAATACTCTTTTCCCTGAAGCCATTCGTTTGCTAAATCTGTTACTAATTTCTTATCTATCATAAGTAAACTATATATAAAACAAAGAGGGGAAACCTCTTGGGTCCCCTCAATTCGGGTGACAAAGGTAAGACTTATATTTGGAAACAGAAAATAAAAACGGTAAAAAATGTGTTTTCTGCACAGACTTCAACCATTAACTGATGAATGAGCCGCCTTTGTTACAGTATTTTTCAGTTTATTATACACATGCCAGAAAGCCGGCAAAAGGAATATATTTGCTGCAACCCAAGCAGCTGGGTCACCAATACAAACGCCCAGGAAACCCAATAGTGGAACCACAAAAAGGCTCACTAAAGCACGGGCAATGAGTTCGCTCACACCACTCCACATCGCCAGACGCGTATATCCGAGTCCCTGCAACGAATAACGGAAGATAACAAGTGAACCCAAAAACAGATAATTCAGGCAGGATATATGCATGAACTGTTCACTGTAATCCAATATCTGAGTAGCACTCTTATAGATAAACAGCATAGAGAGGTCGCGCGCATATGGCAACATAATAGCCATTGTGAACAGCCAGTAAACCACCATCATCAGTAGAGCATCCTTTATTCCGGAAATCACCCTGTCCATTTTCTTTGCACCAAGGTTCTGACCACAATAGGTAGCCATAGCCACCCCAAGATTTTCAAAGGCACATATGAAAAACATCTTCAGTCGCATAGCTGCAGTAAATGCAGTAGCACAGGCAGTACCTAGTGCATTATTGGCAGCCTGCAGCATCATAGAGCCTATAGCGGTAATTGAGAACTGAAGACCAAAAGGAATACCAAATCCAAGCAGTATCCACAAGTCGAAAATATTATATTCCGACATTTCCCCTTTCAGTATCGGGAAACAGCGTTTCATGTACACTACACAGACTATGATACTTATGGTTTGGGCAACAGCCGTTGCCAATGCAGCACCACCTACTCCCATACCGAATACAATAACGAAAAGGAGGTCGAGCAATATATTCAATATGCTGGCAAGAACAAGAAAATAGAATGGCGTCTTACTGTCGCCAAGTGCCCTGATAACACTTGCCAGCAGGTTATATATCATATTACAGGGGATTGTGATAAAAGTAATCAGGAGATAGGTATAGGCGTCATCAAATATTTCCAGAGGAGTTTGCATCCATTTCAGGATATTTCCGCAAAGAAGCGAACACACCACAGCCTGCGCAACAGAAATTACCATTCCTGCATAGTAGCTGACACGCACATAACGGCGCATCTGCAGATAATCCTCCGCCCCGAAGGCTTGAGCTATCGGAATACCGAATCCATTGGCTGTTCCGTTGCAGAATCCTATAATAAGAAAGAGCACACTACTGCTTGCTCCAACTCCAGCTAGCGCATTCATGCCCAGATACTGCCCCACGATAGCAGCATCAACCAGGCTATAGAATTGTTGTAATATATTGCCAAGCAGCAATGGCCAGGCAAAGTGAAGGATCAACCAAAACGGCTGACCCTTTGTCATATCTTTTATCACCTTTTACTTTTAAAAAAGTCGGTCATCAGTTTTCCACATTCCTCAGCCAGCACCCCATCGGTTACAGATGCCTTCGGATGCAACGCCCTCGGGGCATAAGTTTGGTAGCCGCGTTTAGGATCACTAGCTCCGTAAACTACCCTCTGCACCTGACTCCACCCCATTGCACCGGCACACATCACACAGGGTTCCACCGTTACATATAGTGTACACTTATCTAAATATTTTCCGCCAAGATACTCTTCCGCAGCCGTAATTGCCTGCATCTCAGCATGAGCCGTCACATCATGGAGGGTTTCCGTTAGGTTGTATCCCCTGCCTATGACACGCCCTTCTGCTACAACAACAGCACCAATCGGCACTTCATCCTTTGCAAGAGCCCTACGTGCCTCTTGCAGAGCCTCCTTCATAAAGCGTTCGTCATCAGTCATAACAGGTATTGGTCAACTGAAAAATCAGAATAATCACGAATGCTTATTTATACAGGTATCTTCTGATACTACGCTTAGGAGTCTTCTCAAATTCTTCTTCCTGAATTTCGATAGCACTGATAGCTGCAAACTTAGGCAGTTTTTCATTGATACGCTTACGATAATTATCCAAATGGCGTTCAATATGTTCACGGGTAATGTTCTTTGCCTCCATAGTCTTCTCGCTTATATATACGAGAGCTACGAGTTTTTCGCCACGTTGCACTACGACACACTCCTCAAAATTGGTAAGCGTCAGAATCTGATCTTCTATTTCTTCTGGATATACATTCTGTCCATTGGCGCCAAGCAGCATTGTTTTCTTTCTTCCACGAATAAAGAGATAACCCTCTTCATCTATAACTCCAAGGTCACCAGTGTGCAACCAGCCGTCCTCGCCCATGGCCTCCTTAGTTTCTTCCTCATTCTTATAATACCCAAGCATAGTGTTAGTACCACGGGCAAGAATCTCACCTGGCACATTATGAGGATCTTCACTGTCAACACATATTTCCATATTTGGCAATACACGTCCACAGCTTCCCTTTTTCATCGTCTTATAGTTGTCGAAGCAGATAAGCGGAGCACACTCGGTCATACCGTAACCTATACTGTACGGGAAATGAATCTTTGCCAGGAAAGCATCTACTTCCTGATTAAGGGCTGCTCCACCGATAACTGCCTGTATAATATTTCCTCCGAAAGCCTTGTAGAGTTTACGCTTTATTTGCCAGTATATGAACTGTTTGATTACCGGCATCTTCAGCCAGAGACGGAATGTCTTTGTGCGAATCAGCGGGAACACCTTGCTCTGGACGATCTTCTCAATTACCAACGGAACACATACAATCATACGTGGTTTCACCGATCCGAATGCCTCAAGAACAATCTTCGGACTTGGAACCTTAGTAAGGAAGTGAGCATGACAACCCACGCATGTGCCATACATATATTCAAACGCGAAACCGTACATATGACTCATTGGGAGCAAAGGCAATAAATCATCGCCTCTTTTCAGGTCGAACAGATAATCTACATCTTTCGAATTACCCCAGATAGCACGATATGGCAGCATCACACCCTTGGAATGACCTGTAGAGCCACTCGTGTAGCTTATAAGAGCCAAGTCTTCCGGATTCTCACGGAAATACTTCACCTCTTTCTTCTTCAGTTTTTTGAATTTATCAATCGACACCGTCGTGCGACCGTCAAAGAAAGAGAAGTTGCTTACATCCATAGCTTCAGGAAAAGCATCCTTCAGTTTGGTGTCGCATATCATCAGAGAAGACTCCGAGTGCTCAAAAATATTCTGAATTTGCTCAGTACTGAAATCATGCAGCACAGGTACTAGAACAGCTCCATAAGTGGTAATGCTCAAAGCAGCAATAGCCCAACGACTACTGTTCTTTGCACACAAACATATCTTATCCCCTTGCTTTATGCCCAGCTCTTTATATATATAATGTAAGCGGGCCATCTGCTGTGCCACATCTGCATACGTGAAACTTGTATCAGTGCCATAATCACTATAAGCCGGCAACTTCCAATTCTTCTTTATCGAATCCTCGATAACTTCTAGCAATGATTGTTTCTTAATATTCTCAGCCATATGTTTATTTATACAAATATCTTCTAATGCTACGTTTTGGAGTCTTTTCAAACGGTTCATCCTGCAACTCGAGTGCAGACAGGTTTGCAAACTTAGGCAAAATCTTATTCAGGTGACCACGATAACGGTTCATATCAGCTCTTACCCCATCGCGAGTCATGCCGCGCGCCTGCAAATTCTCATCCGACACATACACCAAAGCAGCAAGTTTCTCACCTCTCTGTACTACAACACACTCATCGAAATACGACTGTGTAAGGATAATATCTTCTATTTCTTCTGGATATACATTCTGTCCGTTGGCACCAAGCAACATGGTCTTTTTTCTTCCACGGATAAACACATTACCCTCCTTATCCATTGTGCCCAAGTCGCCAGTATGCAACCAACCGTCTTCATCTATTGCTTCACGCGTTTCCTCCTCGTTCTTATAATAACCGAGCATCACATTCATACCCTTGGTTATAATCTCGCCGGGCACTTTCTCCGGATCTGAAGAATCAATCTTTACTTCCATACGTGGAGCTGCCTTTCCGCACGAATTCTTCACAAACATATGCCAGTCTTCGTAGCAGATGATAGGTCCGCATTCAGTCATTCCGTATCCTACGACATAAGGGAACTTAATAGCTGAGAGCAAATTCTCCACATCCTTATTGAACGCAGCTCCACCCACTATCACCTCATAGAACTCGCCACCGAAAGCCTTTATTAGTTTATCTTTGATGCGACTATATATAACACCCTTCATAAACGGAAGCTTCATAAGAAGTCGTATCTTCTTCGTACGCAATACCGGTAACACCTTACTCTGTACTATCTTCTCTATAATCAGAGGCACAGCAACTACCAGTTTAGGTTTTACCTCGCTGAAAGCTTTTAATATGACAGCAGGCGAAGGAGTCTTCGTAAGGAAGAACACATGACATCTTACGCAGAACTCATACAGGAATTCGAATGCCATACCATACATATGTGCCATTGGCAACAACGACATGACATTCACTTCCGGTTCCAGTCCAAGTCGTTCGTCAGCAAAGATTACGTTCGACCACAAAGACCTGTATGGCAACATAACTCCCTTGGAATGTCCTGTAGAACCACTCGTATAACTGATGAGTGCAACATCTTCCGGATTTTCCTGGAAATACTTGACATCCGACTTCTGCAAACCGCTGTAATCATAGTCATCTATACTCTGTCCACTCTTCACCATCGTCCAATTGACTATATTCAGCAACGATTCCATCGGCAGGTCTGCCCTTCCAATCATCAGTTTCGAATCAGAGTGCTCATAGATATTCTGAATCTGTTCTACACTGAAGTCCGAAAGGATAGGTACCACAACAGTTCCATAAGTAAGAATGGCAATATAACTGATTGCCCAGTTACTGCTATTCTTATCACACAGAGCTATCTTGTCTCCCGGTTTCAGACCTAAATCATTGAAAAGGGCATGCAATGCTGCTATTGTACGAGCAACATCTGCATAGGTATATTCAACATCGGTGCCATAATCACTATATGCCACCTTACCCCATCCTGTTTTGATGGCTGACTCAATTATTCCTATAATTGAACTATCAGCTTTAGTAAATACGTGCGTGCCGTAATCGCGCATTTTCTCTCTTTTTGTGCAAAGATACGGGTAAGGTTGGTAAATACAAAATAAAAATCGATTATTTTTTGTAATTCCGATAAACGAATGGAATATATGGCATAAAAATGCTCAGATTACCCTATCTGCGACATAGAATCACATACAATATAACCGGTGTACCTATGATAGGAGTAATTGCATTCAAAGGCAGGATAGTTTCATTTGGAAGCATACACAGAATATTACACAGAAGAGCAATCACAGCCCCCATAATGATGGTTGCAGGAAGTAGCTGCTTATGGTTCTCATTTCCGCATATCAGTCGTGCGATGTGTGGAGTAGCAAGTCCGATAAAAGCCACGGGACCACAAAAAGCGGTTGAGATAGCAGTAAGCAAACCTGTAGAACAAAGTAGCAAAGTACGCACATGCATAATGCTGAATCCTAAGTTCTGCGCATATTCATCACCCAACAGAAAAGCATTGAGCGGCTTTATCATTGCGAGAGCAAGCAGAAGTCCTACTACCGATGGGATAATAAAATAAGGCAGTTGTTGAAGTGTCACACCAGAGAAGCTACCCATACTCCAGACGACGTATGAGAAGAGGTTGTCGCTCGTAGCAAAAATATTAAGCAATGACACGAACGAAGAAGTAAGGTAACCAACCATAATACCTACTATGAGCAACATAAGATTATTACGCACAAGGGTTGACATAAGCAGCAATATACCCATTATGATTATGGCACCCACGAAGGCAGCAAGGATTACGGCGATGATGCCCCCCAATTGTATATCAGCTCCCAGAACCGTTGTCTGAACAGTTCCTCCAAGCAACAACATCACGATACCGACTCCGAGTGAAGCACCATTGGTAATACCAAGGATAGAAGGTCCGGCAAGAGGATTGCGGAAAGTTGTCTGCAACATAAGTCCGCTGACTGCAAGCGATGCCCCACAGAATAGAGCAGTAAGAGCACTGGGCAGTCTCGACTCCATGATGATGTATTGCCACGAAGCCTTCGACACCTCATTACCTACCAGAGCATTCACCACCTCGTATGCCGGTATATTTACTGTCCCTATGAACAAATTCAATAAGAAGAGAGCTATGAGAAGCACAAGCAGCACAGTCACTAAGATAAAGCGACGATGAGCATGGCGAACGGTATAGGTAACCGATGGGGTTGAAGACATTTTCATCATTTTGTTATTCGTTCGTAATACAACAGGTTATAGTCTGGCAAAAGTTCCGGATGGAGTATTTTTATATAATCGCGTAGCAAACGGTCTGGATGAAACGGCACTTCGGAATAGAACGGCACAAGTTCTGTGTTACAAGCATATATATTTTGGTTAGTAAAGGCACGCATTCGCGAATAGTTAGTATATTCCTGTGCTATATCATCATAAGTTTTCGAAACCGCCTGATTATAACGTATTATCCACACATCGGCATCCATGGCACTTTCAAACACCACTTCCGGTGCCAGAGCAAGACTGCCGTTTTCTTTATTATCTTTGTATATATAGTTGGCTGCAGCATCAGCGAGAAGCATACCCGTAGTACTTTTGCCTCCTGGCACGTACCATGTAGCACCATACTTCAGGTCAGTAACAACCGAAGGGCGCTGTTGTGCCGTTACAGCCAGTTGTTTCAATGATTCATAATTCCGGCTTACAGATTCGAAAATACTGTCTGCCTGCTCCTTACATCCATAGAGGAGTCCAAAGAATCGTATCCACTCTGCACGCCCCATAGCCGATGTTTCCATATAATCGGCACACTCTATTATTGGTATGCCCAACTTACTCAGACGACCATACCCACCTGAATTCTGAAAAGGAGAAAGCAAAATAGCATCGGGCGACATATCTATGATGTCCTCAATATTAGGATTAAGTCCCTCACCCAGATTACGTATATTCCCATTACGCGCATCTCTTTGCACCTTATCCATCGTGATATAACGCAAGTCACATACGCCTTTAATCTGACCGTAACCGCCGATTTCATCGATGAGTGCACAATGAACCAAAGAATAGACAACACTATTTTCAAGCGGTACACGAACTATATCACCCTTTGGTTTTTGAGCCGGAACTGGAGCTGTTTTATCAAGTAGGATATATGAATGGAGCACAGAAGCCGAATCCCAAGGATTAAGCACCTGTACATACACATATCCGTCGCATTTTCTCATGCGCAGCAGGTCGGCATAGCGCATGGGGATTTCTTCTCCTTTTATAGAAGAAGAAGCACTGCCACCTCCACACGAAGTGGAGATGACAAGTACCAACAATAAGATGATATTAAAAAAAGAGAGTTTTCTCACGTTTATTTCTTGATTACTATATTATCTATAGCCATATACGCAGGAGTATTAACACCATAAGAGCTGGCATCGCTACCATAGAATTTGAATACAACGCTATCTACAGCTTCAAGTCCGCTCATGTCAATAGTCTTCCAGTCTTCTACAGCCTTGCCGTCACGAGCCAGGTCGATACTAACTGTTGAAGTTAAAGTCTTAGCCTTGTAACCTTCTACCTGAACCTCAAAATAAGAACCCACTTCAACAAGAGCCTTTGCAGCTTCATTTCCGTTCTTGATTACGTTCAGAGCATAAGTAGTGTTCATCACATCAATAGACTTGATTACCTTTGCTGTCTTCAGAGTCATATATGCAGTACCGTTTACAACAGCGAAGTTCTTAGTACCGTTAGACTTTGTCACAGAAAGTTGTTTGTCATAACTTGCATCAGTCAGTTCAGCAACAATATAGTTACTGATGGCAATTCCACCTCCCCAGTACTGCTTATCGCCCCAGGCATCAGTAAATGTACTGGTCAGGGTTGTAGCATCGTCTGTCCAAGTATAGAGTTTCGCTTCTGCACCTTGTGGATAGAGTTGCGGACCCATATATTGAGGATTATCAATAAGCGCAGTGAAATAGTCACCTTCGAAAGTAACTGTCTGAGTCTCTTCTACTGGAGCTGGTGCCGGTGTTGGAGTAGGTTCTGGATTTGTTTTGTTGTCATCATTACCACAAGAAATCATAGTCACTGAGAGTGTGCACATGCAGAATGCTGCTACACCCATGAAAAAAAGCTTTTTCATTTTTACTGTTTGTTTTTAGAGTTAATAAATATGTTGGTTTAAAAAGTAAATAATCATTTCTTATTACCGTTTGCATCAAGCATATGAAGATCCCAGGCATCAAGTACTTCCGTGCTCACCTCTCCTATCCAGCCGTTGCTTTGGTTCACTGCCGTATAGACCTTCACAAAGTCGATTCCATCGAGCATTACAGGATTTCCATTACTGTCCACTGCCCAGTCAATTTTAAATTCCGACACATGGATAAGGTTCGGATCAGTCGTATCAGGGAAACGTGTCTTATCCTGATAGTTAGGATGATTATCAGCATATCCCCAGTCGTACTGGTACAGAACAAAACTGTTTTCTCCCCCACCAGTATCTACGCCATTATCCTTAAGTCGTGCACCCTTAAACACCAGTTGTCCGTCACTAATCCATTTCGGATAGTACTCCTGTGTGTGGTATGTATTTTTCTTAACAAAACCGCTACCGCCATAGTTATCAGTCCAAGGCACATCTGTATTAGAAGCAGGACGTGTATAAGTGCACTGATAGTCATGCTTTGTGTCAGCATTATTGTATTCGCTTCCCGCCAGTTCATACCACTCATCATCGGGCAATCCGTTTCCATTGGCATCCTTGCTGACCATCACTATTCCTGGTTCTGCACTACCGAAAAGCGGTTTTTCGTTTGTAGCATAAAAGGCATTTCCCAGAATCTTCAAGTCGTAGTCACCTTGCACATTATTTATCCGATGGTCAAAACCGAACACGATATATCCGCCCCATCCGCCAAGATTGACCAAACCTTGATTATGATTAGCGAGACATCCCTCCGCCTTAGCCCTCATTACCTCAGCATCATCGCCATCAGTATATTCGGGCATAGTATTTACGAACTGTCCAGGTGCAGGCTTATACTCGAATACACGGGCTATATACGGGTTATTTCCTTCGATTCCACCAGAACTTCCGCCTCCATCTTCTACCTTTGTAGTCACGAAACATATCTCTGCCGGTATATCTCCAGTCCTCACATTCCACTTCAACTTACCGTCCTTACCGAAACAATACAAAGTACCTGGGTTGACATAGTTTTTTGCATCGGTCACATATATTTCACGTGTCTGTGGGTGAACCTTCACCCCATAAGGCATAGTTATTTTCTGCTCTGTTCCGTCAGTTATAAAACATGATGTAAGAACATTATGGCCTTTTACGTTCACAATGCCGAAAGTCCTTAACCTCGATGAATTGTCCGTTTTACTGTACTGCGAACCGATGAAATAGAGTGAATCCCCCACAATATCAAAACTGCCAACAGACACATCCAGTGTATGTGTAACCTTCTCCGTTGCCAAGTCGATACAGTGCAGACGGGCAGGCACATTGAAATAATCCCCACGGCTGCTCACCCACAACTGTCCGTATGAGTCCGCCTTCAGCAATCCCGGGTTCACCCCCACATCTATCCGTTTTTCTTCTGTAAACGAACTAAGGTTTATCACCGACAGTTCTCTTTCATAGTTCGGCTGCATATATCCGCCCGAATTAGCAACATATATCTTACCGTTTGCAATGGCGATTCCATCGGGCTGATAACCCACCAGGCATCTGGCTACTACTTTCAATGTCGCAGTATCCACCTTTGCAACATAACCCAGTTGTTTGTAGTGGGAATCTGTCTGAACTGGTCCTGCATAACTTGTCACATACGCATACTTGCCTTCAAAACAGATGTAACGACAGTTTGGAATTTCTATCTGACCTATCCGCTTTGCAGTCCGCTTATCCATCACCTCTATTTTGTTTGACACGTTGATGACAGCATACAAACGGTTTCCATACACCTTCAGGTCATTGCCCACATCTCCCATCTCCTTTGCCACTGATGGATTTGCCTCGCCAAAAATATTTCTTCTATATGTAGCCGAAGCATAGTCGTAATAGTCGAGTGTTGCCTTATTGCTACCCATATTACCCTGATTCAGCAGATAGAATCCGACAATATCGGAAGATGCAGTCTCTGGTTTGCCTACCTGTTCTGCTTCGGGTTCAAACACCTCCACATCTTTCCTGCAGGCGGTCAGCAGGACTACAAATAGTATTTGGGTCAAAAGGAGTATATTCCGAAACATGGGCTATATATTGATTTTAACTATGCATTTCCAGTTTCTGCCTGGCATTGGATAGTTGACAATAACGTCATACTGTTGGTTAAAGATATTATTGCACTCAAGAGCTAACGACAACTTTGTCTTTTTTATCTTGAAGTCCTTCATCAGCGACAGATCGTGTGTGTACCAGGGTTCCTCGTGGTTGGCACGGATATTTGCCGAGGTATGGTAACGTTCTCCAACGTATATAAAGGAGTAGTTCAGTGTCCAATCGCGGAAACCCAGATTCACCAGTGCCGAACCGCTATGCCACGGTATGTAAGCAATCTGTCCCCCATATGTTCCTGCCACAGGATCATTATCAGCCGGATCGCTGAAGTCTTGTGCCTTCTGGTATGTATAGTTGAGAGTCAGGGCAAGAGTCCAATTATTATATGGTACCATCTCAACTTTCCCGCTCACATCCACACCCTTTATTTCGACCTTGCCTATATTCATCATCATCCAGCGATATTGTCCGCTACCCTTTGGAATAGCAACAATCTTATTATCCACCTTGTTGAAGTATCCGTCCACCTTTGTTTCTATGGCTCTGAACACTCCTTTCATCCAGTGTTTGTTATAGTACACCCCAAGATTCAGTTGCCGTGCACGTTCCGGTTCCAGGTTTATGTTTCCTATGTCGGTGTAGTATAGGTCATTGAATGTAGGCATACGGAAAGCCTTTTTATAGAAGGCACGCACGCAGAGGTCTTTTTCCTTTAGCGGATAGAACGACAGGAAGAGAGCCGGACTGCATTCGTTTGTCGCCTTCTTTCCCTGGTCGCTTATATGTGTTCCCAACAGACTTCCCATCACTCGCAGTCGCCACAGTTCGTATGTAGTAGCAGCTACATAGAGCAATGTATGGCGTTTCGGATACACGAAGTTTGCAAGATCTGCCGAGAGTGTGTTATACTGGTAGTCGGCACTTAGTGCCACATCCCAGTTGTCAGTGATGGCATAGTGGTTTGCCACCGACAGATATGTCTCTTTCTGTGTGAACTCATTATTTATATATAAGCTCGTGGTATCGGGATTCAGATAGTGCAGATAATCGATTGCGAATTTTGCATTTACCATCAGTTCGTACTTACCCCACTGTTTCTTCATATTTCCTTGGGCAAAGAAATTCTTATCCCACTGCCTCTGACTGTTCTTCCATACATTATTCACTATTGCCCCCGGAATACCTTTATTCGAACCGTAGTAATATACCCTTGCATTCCAATGCCCCTCGTTCATCGTTCCGAAGAGTCCCCCTTCCACACGCACCGACTCCACATCACCATTCTGACGGGTAGCTGTTGTATCCCAAGCCGTCTCACCGTTCTTCAACACCTTTCTGTAACGGAACTTATACTTGCCGTTGGCATTCATATACTCTGCACTGAGAGCACTCGACAGTCGCTTCGACAATTTCTGTTCCCAACGGAAACTCGGATTGATTACTCCGAACGAGCCAGCCTTCACTCCTCCGAGCACATTGGTACGTTTTCCATCCTGGAAGTGTGGACGGCGCGTCCGGATATATATGCTGCCTGAAGCAGCAAAATCCTTTGCCGACTGCAGGATATCACTTTTCTGTCCGTTATAGAGAGAAATACTCTCTACATCATCCATAGAGAATTTCCCCAAGTCAACCTGTCCGTTCTGTGCATTATCCAGTTGCACGCCATCATAGAACACACCGAGGTGGTTCGTCCCCATGCTTCTCACATCAACCGTTTTCAATCCTCCTACTCCGCCATAGTCTTTTATTTGGACTCCAGAAAAATAACGCACAGCATCTGCCACCGACACGCTGCTCAACGCCTCAAGCTGTTTTCCGCTCAGTTTCTGGCTTGGCACAATCTCATGTCTGTTACTGCTTCCCCACACAGCCACATTGTCCAAAAGGATACTGTCAGCTACATCAGAAACCTGCGCAACTATAGTAAGCGGCACTGATATCCACGCGAATATGTATAAAAAACATTTTTCCATCTCCTTAATCCTGAGGCGATTTCTTCCGTTGGCAAATGGCAGGTCTTCTGACTCGTCTTTCCGATACACCTTCCCGAAGGTATTTCTTATCCTTCAGTGGTTTTTTACCTGTATCGGTTTTCAAAAAAGACTCACAGCATCAGGTAATGTTGCAGACTCTCACTGCATTCCCTTCTTAGTTCGTCTGGCACCATTTACGTGCCCCGAAAACCAAATGCGGCTGCAAATTTACGACATATTTACAAAAAAAAATATCAAATCCCCTAAAAAAACCTTTTAACATTTGACAATT
>DEJD01000043.1 GCA_002353215.1 Prevotellaceae bacterium UBA2757 | reverse complement strand
ACACCGATGAAATCAGGATTTTCTTTTTTCAGAACCTCCTCCAGCGTTTTTACAAATCCGAAGATGGCAGAGGTGTTGTTTCCCTTGCTGTTTATCAGTGGCCTGTTTATAAAACCATAGTAGGCACGATAGATTAAAGCGTAGGCATCAAGTAGGAATAGTTTTTTCATTTCTTATGCGTTAGTGTGGCAAAAATACACACTTTTTTCTAAACAAAGAGCATTTACCTACATCTTTTTAAAAAAGATAAGCGTATCTTTGTGCCCACAATAATAGACATGAAATGATGGATGTTATAATTCGCTATATATTATTCCCTATTTTATTGCTCTGCAGTCTTACTATATCAGCTCAGGATGCCGAAGGAATTACCAAGACAGTACAATTGCCCGAGACAGTTGTACTGGCCGAAGGAATGACCTTTGAGGAGTATTTAATAAAGAATGTGTTGGATAACGCCAAACCTCTGAAGAAACGCATTGATGCATTGGACTATAATGTCAGATGCCAGCTTGAGAAAGATATAGACCTAAAAAGGATTCCTCATCGTCGCACTCTCACCTTTTTTGCCCGTCTTGCCGGATATGGAAAGATAGTTTCTGCACTCATGCAGCATAAGCATTTCGGTATTACCATGACTGAGGACATCAGTTTTAGAAAGGGTAAGATAACCACTTCAAATGCACGAATGGTAGAGATGTTGCAGCCTTTGACCCAGAAACAGATAAAGTCGTTTCTGAAACATGATGGCATGATGAGTGTCAATGTGTATGATAAGTTTTACGACAAGGTACGCGATAAGGCTAAAGAATTACAGAAGAAGTACAGGAAGAAGCAACAGACCGGCATGAAGTGTGTAGGCAGTTATGTAGCTGATAACCGCACTATGTACATAGTAAGACTCGACAGTATGGAGGTTCATATTGCCGAGGGTTGTTGGCAGATTTCAAGCCTCAGTTATAACGAAGGACAAAACAGTATGTATTATAAGTTTAGCGAGATAAGACCCAATCTCTATCTCCTGACCTCAGGACGTGCTAAGTTCTATCTTGATAAAAAGAAATGGCCTAAAGGCTTCGTTTCTATGAAGATGAACTATACCTATCGGTAAAACCCTAATAGATTTTTCGTTGGAATAGTAGTAAAATCTCGCTATAATCCTTACCTTTGCACTGATTTCAATTGTTTATGGACGCATTGCAACAGATAAGAAGAACTATTGAGACTGAGATGTCGGATTTTATCCGGACATGGAATCAGTGTATGCATTCTGATAATGCACTCCTTCAGGAAGTCCTTACCCACGTATCCAGTCGTAGCGGCAAGATGATGCGTCCTTTGCTTACACTGCTTTCTGCAAAACTCTGTGGTGGTGTATGCCAAGATACATTATATAGTGCTGTAGCATTGGAACTGATGCATACAGCTACTCTGATTCACGATGATGTGGTGGATGAGAGTGAAGAACGCCGCGGACTGACTTCGGTCAACAAAATCTATGATAATAAGATTGCTGTCTTGGTAGGCGACTTTATCCTTGCTCTTTCCATCGAAAACGTGTCCAAGGTCATTAATAACAGGTTTTCCTCTATCGTAGCTGCTACTACCCAAGAACTTGCCAGTGGCGAACTCCTGCAGTTGAAGTCTGTGCATAATCAGGAAATCAGCGAAGAGGTCTATTTCCGTATTATCCACCAGAAGACAGCATCACTCTTTGCAGCTTGTGCTCAGGCTGGAGCTGTGTCAGCCACAAACGATGAAAATCTGATTCAGCGACTCTGTAAGTTCGGAGAAACCCTCGGACTTTGTTTCCAGATTCGTGATGACATCTTCGATTATTCGCAATCTACCGAAATAGGAAAACCAACAGGTAATGATATGAAAGAAGGCAAGCTTACTCTGCCTGCCATCTTTGTTTTGAAGTCTGAAAATAATGCTGAAATGCTTCGTATAGCAAAGGCTGTGAAGAATCTCTCAGCTACTGAGTCGGAGATAAACCAGCTCATCGGTTATACCTTGAATAACGGAGGAATTGAATATGCCGAAAAACGCATGTTCCAATTGGCCGATGAGGCTAAGGACTTACTGTCTGCGTTCCCTGATTCCGACGTTAAATCAGCTCTTCTTTCCTACGTCGATTATGTAGCTCGACGCACCCTCTGATCAGAAGAACTTCACTTCCTTATCCAGAATCTCACTAAGCAATTTGTTTGCCAGCGAACTGGTGCCTAAACGCAACCATTTATTTGTAAGCCAATTTTCGCCCAGAACTTCTTTTACTATAGTATAGTATGTAAGTGCATCCTTCACTGTTTTCATGCCTCCAGCGGGCTTAAAACCTATCTGTATGCCTGTCTGGTCGTAGTATTCCTTTATCGCCTGACACATCACATATGCAGCCTCTGGTGTAGCAGCAGGTTCCAGTTTGCCTGTAGAAGTCTTTATATAGTCTGCTCCGGCATACATAGCAAGGATACTTGCCTTCTTTATATTGCTGGCAGAACCCAGACAACCTGTCTCCAGGATTACCTTCATATTCTTATCTCCACAGATTGCTTTCAGTTCAGCAATGTCATCGCACATGCCTTCGTAGTCTTCAGCAAGGAACTTACCTACTGGCATCACGATATCTATCTCTGTAGCCCCGTCCTTGATGGCGAGGGCAGTCTCTGCTATCTTCACCTCCAGGAAAGTTTGACTTGAAGGAAAACTGCCGCTCACACAAGCTATTTCTATGTTGTCGTTTTCCAGACACTCATAACATATCTTTGCAAAGTTCGGATATACACATACTGTAGCTACGTGTCCCAAGTCAGAATGCTCTCGGTCAAAACGATTCACATTCTCAATGAAACGAAGTACGCTATCTTCACTGTC
>DEJD01000033.1:704-3764 GCA_002353215.1 Prevotellaceae bacterium UBA2757 | reverse complement strand
ACTAGATCCTAAGTCTAGCGCGTCTACCAATTTCGCCACAAGCGCATTTTCACGGCGCGAAGGTACGACTAACCGAGGGAATAACCAAATTTATTTGAGCATTTTCTGTTAAGGGATATTGTAATTCAGATTTTCTTTCATATTTTTGCAAAAAATATTGTTGTTGAGATTATGGCTAATAGACCTTTAAATACAGATTTTCTGGATCGTGCTATTGAGTTTGCCGTTCGTGCCCATTCAGGAACGGAACGACGGGGAAAGGGCTTCCCTTATATCGTTCATCCGCTGGAGGCTATGGCTATCGTGGCTACGATGAGTTCTGATCAGGAACTGCTTGCTGCGGCTGTTCTTCACGATACTGTGGAGGATACTGATGTGACTATGGAACAGATAAGTGCTGAATTCGGCGAACGTGTTGCTGCTCTGGTGACTGTTGATACTTGTCCGTTGAAGAATGAAAAGGGCTGTTCGTGGCATCAGCGTAAACAGGCAGCCATTGATTTGATAGCAAATGCTTCCCACGATGCAAAGATTGTGGCTCTTGGTGATAAGTTGTCGAATATGCGTGCTATAGCTCGTGACTATGCACTGGATGGAGATAATCTGTGGAATCTCTTCCATACTACCGACCGTGCAGAACACGAATGGCATTACAGAGAACTGGCACAGGCGCTCAGTGAACTCAGTGACACCTTTGCATATAAGGAGTTTAAGAAACTAATCAGTGTGGTGTTTGAGAATTAAAAGTGAAAAATNNTGAAAAATTAAGAATTAAGAATTTGAAAAGTGAAAGTTGAAAAAGGTATTTTATTTTTTAAAGATTTATGAAAGTACAACTAGACCCTCATGGTGAGATGCTGATGCAGCAGTACCGCGAACTGTTGCCAACATTAGAGAAGTTGTCAAAGGATTCCTACGACATACTTTCTAAAGCCTTGAAAGATGCCGGAATATACGTTACGGCTATCGAGTGTCGTGTGAAGACGGAGAAGTCGCTTGCCGGCAAGTTGGAACTGAAAGGTGGTAAATACAAAACTATAGATGATATTACCGACCTGGTCGGTTTGCGCGTTATCACTTTCTATACCGATGAAGTGGATAAGGTAGCAGTTCTTGCAAAGAAGGTGTTCGATATAGACTGGAAAGAGAGTGTGGATAAACGAAAACACCAGTTGGATTCCTTCGGTTATAATTCACTCCATTATATTTGCAGACTGAAAACGGGCGGACCTCGTTTCGAACTGCAGATGCGTACAGCTTTGCAACATGTATGGTCAACTATTGAACATGATACTGGCTACAAGAGTGATGTGAAGATTCCGCCGGAGATAAGAAGACAGTTCAGCCGTCTGGCAGGTATGCTCGAACTGATTGATGATGAGTTCAGTCGTTTGCGTACTGTTATCACCCATCATCGTCGTATGGTTCAGTCGCTGGTTCAGGACGGAAAACTCGATAATGTACTATTGTCGCCTGAGAATTTCCGCAGTTATCTCGATACAAATCCTTTCAATCGTCTGAATGCACGTATCGCAGCTGTGAACCAGGCTGACATTTATCCTGTGTCACAGATGCAGTATCTCAGGGTGTTTGAAGCATTGGGAATGGAAACGATAGGTGAAGTGCAAAAAATGATTGAGGATTATAGTGAAGATGCCTATCAGTTTGCTCTGACTCAACTGGCTGTTACTGACTTGGATATCATTTCATCCACAACAGCTTTGCAATACCTTTCTTTGGTTTATATACTTGAAAACGGTGGCGGACACAAGGAACTCAAGATTTTCTATGATATTATAAACGGTGTGGACGATTCAAACTATACTCTTGCCGATATGATGCTCGAACAGTCGAAACTGCTTCCGTTTATGCATAAGCACTAATTGAAAAATAATACTAATACTTAAAAAAGACTTTTTATGAATAGAAATGAAAAATTTGTCATCACGATTAATCGTGAGTTGGGTAGTGGGGGTAGCACAGTAGGTCATAAGGTGGCTGAAAGATTAGGTGTGCCTTTCTATAATAAAATTATCATCGAGACTCTGACAGACAAGTATAATCTGAGTAAGGAGGAAATTGAAAACCTGAAAGGAAAAGGTCATTCATGGTGGAGTGACTTCAAATTCGCTGTTGGCATAGGTGCCGGTTTGAGTCGTGATTTAATTGGAGACTGGAACGAATCTGTCTATAACCGTGAGACTACAGATGATATGTTCCTGACGGAGATGAAGATGCTTCGAAGCATAGCTGAAGACGAATCGTGTGTGATAGCCGGACGTTGCGGTTTCTTCGTGTTGCGTGAACATCCGAATCATCTTGCTGTGCTCATTCAGGCTTCTATGGACTACCGCATCGAACGTGTGGTGCGTAAACAGGGTGTGACTGCTGCTGAGGCTCGCAAGATTATCGAAAAGGTGGATAAGATGCGTGAGAATTATGTGAAGAAATATACTGGTTCCTCACGCTATGATGCCCGCAACTACGACCTCGTACTCCGTGCTGACGGAATGACTGAGGGTGAACTTGCAGACGTCATCATGCAATATGTAAAGGAATAACGGATTTAGTGTTTTAACGAATCAATCAGTGTGTCGAGTTGCTTGGCAAGGAGGGTGTAGTCCTCGATGCTGAGCGGACAAGAAGCAAGACATTTGCCCATTCCGGAAGGAATAAGAGAATAGGCTTGTTCTTCCATCGCCTTTCCTTTTTCAGTCAGACTTACTATCTGTTGACGTTTGTCTTCCTTGCCCTTTTTCCGAACTACGACTCCCTGTTTCTCCATGCGCTGGAGTAGGGGGGTAACGGTGTTTGTTTCAAGCAATAATCGATGTGCTATATCGTTTACAGGTTGGGAATCCTCTTCCCACAGTACCATCAAAACGAGATACTGTGGGTAGGTGATTCCCAATTCCGTTAACATAGGTGTGTATGCCTGAGTGATTAGACGTGCAGCCGTATAGAGACGGAAGCAAATCTGATTGTCAAGCTGTAACTCCGCGTGCATAACTATAACCTCTAAACTCTAACCTCTAACCTCTAACCTCTAAACTCTAAACT
>DEJD01000033.1:0-698 GCA_002353215.1 Prevotellaceae bacterium UBA2757 | reverse complement strand
AACTATTCTCCCCCCAGCATTGCTTCCACATCCTTTTCGAAGTCTTTTGGTTCTGTAGTTGGAGCATAACGGTTGATAGTTTCACCGTCTTTTGAGATAAGGAACTTAGTGAAATTCCACTTTATGTCGCTATCCTTCTCTACACTGTTGCTGATAGCCTTGAAAAGAGTTTTTGCAGCTTTTGCCTTCAGTCCCTTATACTCTTCTGTAGGAGCCTGGGTTTTCAGGTATTCGAAGATTGGGTTTGCATCAGCACCATTTACATCAATCTTCTTCATAATCTGGAAGGTAACACCGTAGTTCAGTTGGCAGAACTCCTCAATCTGAGAGTCAGAACCTGGATCCTGTTCTTTGAACTGGTTGCATGGGAAACCGATAATCACCAGACCCTTATCCTTGTACTTCTGGTTCATCTCTTCAAGTCCTGCAAACTGAGGAGTGAATCCGCACTTGCTGGCTGTGTTGACAATCAGCAGAACCTTACCCTGAAACTGAGAGAAATCTATCTCCTTACCCTTGCTCGAAAGAGCTTTGAAATCATAAATCTTTGCCATAGTCGTTTTCTTTTAATGTATTAATAACTCAACTTTCGCAAGTTGAGTAGAAGGGAAGTTAAAGGGAAGTTAAAGAGAAATTAAAGGGAAGTTAAAGGGACGATAGTAGAGGATGCTTGCCCAATTCGGTACAGTATAGTCCCT
>DEJD01000113.1:5138-8689 GCA_002353215.1 Prevotellaceae bacterium UBA2757 | reverse complement strand
ACATAGAATGTTTTATTACTTGGATTCCACACCACAGAAGGGTCATGAATTCCATAAGGTCTGGTGTTAGTATTGACAGAATACTTATAAGTACTTGTCAAAGCTGAAGTTTCAAGTTTTGTCTGAGCACATAGAACAGACGAAAAAGCTATTCCAGCAAAGAGAGATAATAATACTTTTTTCATGTGATTAAGGTTTAGGTTTTTATTTCTGCGGCAAACTTACGCATTTTTTTCCAAAGAAAAAGAATAATATAAGAAAAAAGGCTACACATTTTACATGTATAGCCTTGGGGAATATTGAAATTATTACTGAATATTATTCTTCAGTCTTTGCCGGTGCCTCTTCTGCTGGAGCTTCAACTGCAGTTTCTGCTACTGGTGCAGCATCTGCCTTTGAAGCAGATTTGCGTGAGCGACGAGTACGAGTCTTCTTAGCCTCAGTCTTAGCCATATTCTCATCGAAGTCAACAAGTTCGATGAATGCCATGTCAGCATCGTCGTTTGCACGCTTGCCAAGTTTGATGATACGAGTGTAGCCGCCTGGACGGTCGCCTACTTTCTGTGCAACAGTGCCGAAGAGTTCTTTAATAGCGAACTTGTCCTGAAGATAGCTGAATACTACACGGCGAGAAGCAGTAGAGTCCTCCTTTGCCTTTGTGATAAGTGGCTCAACATAAACGCGGAGAGCCTTTGCCTTTGGAAGTGTTGTAGTAATTCTCTTGTGCAGGATAAGAGAAGTAGCCATATTTGACAACATAGCTGCACGATGAGAATGAGTACGACCAAGGTGGTTGAATTTCTTATTGTGTCTCATTTTTTACTTAGTCTTTGTCTAATTTATACTTAGAAATATCTGTTCCGAATGACAGGTTCAAGCTATCAAGCAAATCGTCAAGTTCTGTAAGTGACTTCTTACCGAAGTTACGGAACTTAAGCAGATCTGTTTTGTTATATTGAACGAGGTCGCCGAGAGTATCTACATCTGCAGCCTTCAAACAATTGAGGGCACGTACAGAGAGATCCATATCAACAAGCTTAGTCTTAAGCAGCTGACGCATTCGCAATACTTCCTCGTCGAATTCTTCGTTTCCATCGAAATCTGAATTTTCGAGAGTGATTTTCTCATCAGAGAACAACATGAAGTGGTAGATAAGAATCTTTGCAGCTTCTTTGAGTGCCTCCTTCGGATGAATAGAACCATCTGTTGTCACTTCAATGATTAATTTCTCGTAGTCAGTTTTCTGCTGTACACGATAGTTTTCAACAGCGAACTTAACATTACGGATTGGAGTGTAAATAGAATCGATAGCCAGCTCATTGATATCCTTGCAGTAAACACGATTCTCATCAGATGGAACGTATCCACGGCCTTTGTTGATACTGAGCTCGATGTCCAATGTTGCCTGAGGGTCTAAATGACAAATAACCAAATCTGGGTTTAACACTCCAAATCCACTGAGGAATTTTGAGATGTCTCCAGCCTTGAATTCTTTCTGGTTCTCAATGGAAATTGACACCTTCTCGGATTCTACACCGTCAGCAATTTGCTTGAACCTTACTTGCTTCAGGTTCAGGATAATGTTGGTAACATCTTCCTTTACTCCAGGAATGGTTGAGAACTCATGCTCAACACCTGCTATACGGACAGTGTTGATAGCATAACCCTCAAGTGAAGAAAGGAGTATGCGACGCAGGGAGTTACCGATGGTAATTCCGAAGCCTGGCTCCAAAGGACGGAATTCAAACTTTCCGAACTTGTCGTCAGCCTCCAACATTATAACTTTTTCTGGTTTTTGAAATGCTAATACAGCCATTTTTTGTGTGTTATTTATTATTTAGAGTACAACTCGACAATCATCTGCTCCTTGATAATCTCTGGAATATCTGCACGCTCAGGGTTATGAAGAAGCTTTCCACCCTTGATGCTCTCGTCCCATTCAATCCATGGGTATTTACTATGGTTGAAACCTGCGAGAGATGCTTCGATTACCTCAAGGCTCTTTGCCTTTTCGCGGACTGCCACAACCTGACCTGGTTTTACAGAGTAAGATGGAATGTTTACGACAACACCATCCACTGTAATATGCTTGTGGCTGACGAGCTGACGAGCGGCTGCACGAGTCTTTGCAATTCCAAGGCGATAAACAACATTGTCGAGACGAGCTTCTAGAAGCTGAAGAAGAACTTCACCTGTTACACCGTCTTTTGAAGCAGCCTTCTCAAAGAGATTACGGAACTGACGCTCGAGAACGCCGTAAGTGTATTTCGCTTTCTGCTTTTCTGCAAGCATGAGGCCGTATTCAGAAGACTTCTTTCTACGGTTGTTACCATGCTGTCCTGCAGGATAATTTCTTTTAGACAGAACTTTGTCTGGTCCAAAGATGGCCTCGCCAAAACGACGAGAAATTCTTGACTTAGGTCCAGTATATCTAGCCATATTGATTTAGTTTTTTTCTTATCTGCCCTACCCTCAGCAGCAACCGCAGAAAGGAAAGATGCGATTATAATGGGTTGGACAAATCTGAATCTTCGTAATTGTGTGTATTAAACTCTTCTTCTCTTTGGTGGGCGACAACCATTGTGTGGCAGTGGAGTAACGTCGATGATTTCAGTTACGCCGATTCCTGCAGCTACACATCCACGGATTGCAGCTTCACGACCATTACCTGGTCCTTTGACATAAGCCTTCACACTACGCAGACCAAGATCGAATGCGACCTTTGCACAATCCTGTGCTGCCATCTGGGCTGCATACGGAGTGTTCTTCTTTGAACCGCGGAAGCCCATCTTACCGGCTGATGACCAAGAGATAACTTGACCCTCGCTGTTTGCAAGGCTAACAATAATGTTGTTGAATGATGAGTGAACATGAAGCTGTCCCTGAGCATCAACCTTGACATTTCTCTTCTTAGCAGAAGTGGTTTTCTTTGCCATATTGTTCTATTATTTAGTAGCTTTTTTCTTATTTGCAACTGTTTTCTTCTTACCCTTACGAGTACGAGCATTATTCTTAGTGCTCTGACCGCGAACGGGCAAACCAAGACGGTGACGGATTCCACGATAGCAACCGATATCCATCAGTCGTTTGATATTAAGCTGAACCTCTGAACGAAGGTCACCCTCGACCTTATATTCAGCTGCAATCACCTCACGGATCTTACCAGCCTGTTCATCGTTCCAGTCCTTTACTTTAATGTCTTTATCAACGCCAGCCTTTTCAAGGATTTTAGCTGCGCTACTGCGTCCAATACCGAAAATGTATGTGAGCGCGATTTCACCTCTCTTGTTCTGTGGGAGGTCTACACCAACAATTCTTATTGCCATATTATTTTATTATTTCAATATTCTAAAATAAGAATTATCCCTGACGCACCTTGTACTTAGGGTTCTTCTTGTTAATTACAAACAGACGTCCTTTACGTCTAACAATAACGCAATCTGGTGTACGTTTTTTTAAAGATGCTCTTGTTTTCATATTCTGTTATATTATTTGTATCTAAAAGTAATGCGTCCTTTCGAAAGGTCGTAGGGAGACATCTCTACACGAAT
>DEJD01000113.1:292-5058 GCA_002353215.1 Prevotellaceae bacterium UBA2757 | reverse complement strand
ACTCTGAACATTGCATTGGATAAAGCCTCTACAATTGTTCCGTCTTGTTCGATAGCAGACTGTTTAGCCATACTTAATGATTTAATCTTAATACTTTTTCTATTTCTTCAAATGACGAGAGGATGTCAGCCTTACCTTTTCGCACACAAATGGAATGTTCATAATGTGCTGCAGGTTTGCAATCACGTGTCACAATCCCCCAACGATCTTCTTGCATGAAAATTTCTTTCGTGCCCATCGTTATCATCGGTTCGATTGCTATGCACAATCCATTTTTGAGCATCATACCGTTGCCTCTTCTTCCGTAGTTGGGAACCTGAGGGTCTTCATGCATCTCCTTACCGATACCGTGACCCACAAATTCTCTTACTACTCCGTATCCCTGAGCCTCACAATGAGTTTGCACGGCATTTGAGATATCACCAAGGCGGTGTCCGACTACAGCTTCTTCTATTCCTTTGTAAAGAGCTTCCTTTGTTGTTGTAAGAAGTTTCTTCACTTCATCCGACACCTCGCCTACTGCGAAAGTGTAGCAAGAATCACCACAGTACCCGTTTAGTTTAGTTCCACAATCAACCGAGACTATGTCTCCCTCCTTAAGTGGAGTGTCGTTGGGAATACCATGTACTACCTGTTGGTTAACTGAAGTGCAAATACTTGCCGGGAAAGAACTACCATAGGGGTTGGGAAATCCCTTGAAAGTCGGAATTGCTCCGTTATCGCGTATAAAGGTCTCAGCTATATTGTCGAGCTCTTTTGTTGTTACCCCTGGTCGGATGACCTTAGCCAATTCAGCCAGAGTGGCTCCAACAAGTAAGTTTGCTTTCCGCAATAACTCAACCTCTTCGTCAGTCTTAAGATACACCATCTGATGCCTACATTAGTGAGCTCCACGAATTCTGCCAGAATCTAAGAGACCATCGTAGTGTCTCATCATGAGATGACTCTCAATCTGCTGGAGTGTGTCGAGCACAACACCAACGAGGATGAGCAACGAAGTACCTCCGAAGAACTGGGCAAATTCACGCTGAACACCAAATAAATCTGCAAATGCTGGAAGGATAGCAATCAATGCCAGGAAGAGTGAACCTGGAAGGGTTATGCGTGACATAATCTTATCAAGATAGTCAGCTGTATCCTTACCTGGCTTTACCCCAGGTATGAAACCATTGTTGCGTTTCATATCTTCTGCCATTTGAACAGGATTTATTGTAATTGCAGTGTATAAGTATGTAAATACTATAATCAGAGTGGCAAATATCAGATTATACAACCAGCTTGTATTATCTATCAACAGGCTCATACCGGGACTCAATTTTCCACCTGATACATATCCGGCAACTGTGATTGGAATAAACATGATTGCCTGAGCAAAGATGATAGGCATCACATTAGCTGCATATGGTTTGAGTGGAATATACTGACGGGCACCGCCCACCTGACGACTGCCTGAAATCAGTTTTGCATAGTTTACTGGCACACGACGTACACCCTGCACGAGGAGTATAGCAGCAGCTATAACAAACAGGAATATTACGATTTCAACGAGGAAAATAACGAGACCACCACCCTGAGGAGTTGTGAATCGTGTAATGAGTTCCTGTGTAAATGCTGATGGGAAACGTGCAATGATACCAATCATGATGATAAGTGACACACCATTTCCGATACCCTTGTCAGTAATACGCTCGCCCAACCAGAGGATGAACATACTACCTGCAGCAAGAATGATAGTCGCAACAAAGAGGAACATTGACCAATTCAATGAAGAATATAGTGCAGTTCCACCAGTCTGCATTCTCAGATTAACAAGATATGAAGGAGCCTGGAATAAAAGAATGATTACAGTCAAGTAACGAGTGTACTGATTCATCTTTCTTCTTCCGCTTTCACCCTCACGTTGCATCTTCTGGAAGTACGGAACAGCAATACCCAACAACTGCATAACGATAGATGCAGAGATATAAGGCATTATTCCGAGTGCAAAGATAGAGGCCTTAGAAAAAGCTCCACCTGAGAACATATCAAGCAATGACATCAAGCCACCTTCTGTCTGATTTTTCAGGCCCTGCAGTGCATCAGTATCTATACCAGGAAGCACTACATAAGATCCGAAGCGATAGACAGCGACGAAAAGTAGAGTGATACCTATACGTACACGGAGATCCTCAACTTTCCAGATGTTAATCAGGGTCTTGACAAGCTTGAGATTCTTAAGTTTATTCATTATCTTAGTAATTTATTAGAGTTTGGTAACTGTACCACCCTTCTCAGTAATTGCTGCTTCAGCCTTAGCAGAGAATGCGTGAGCTACAACATCAATTTTAGAAGTGATTTCACCATTACCAAGAACCTTTACCAAATGTTTCTTGTTAATAAAACCTGCGTTAATCAGTTCTTCAATACCAATCTTGCTTACGCCAAGCTTGTCAGCCAAAGCCTGAATAAGACCAATATTGATAGCCTTGTATTCTACACGGTTGATATTCTGGAAACCGAATTTTGGCAGACGGCGCTGAAGTGGCATCTGACCTCCTTCAAAACCAATCTTATTCTTGTAACCAGAACGAGCCTTAGCACCCTTGTGTCCACGAGTAGAAGTACGTCCTTTTCCAGAACCGTAACCACGACCTACACGTTTGCTGTTATGAGTAGAACCCTCAGCTGGTTTTAAATTATATAATTCCATTGTCAAATCTGTTTTAAGTTGATAAACAATTAGTCAATTACCTCTACGAGGTGTGCAACCTTACGAATCATACCGCGAAGAGATGGAGTATCCTCACGCTCTACGACGCGATTGATTTTACCAAGACCGAGCGATTCCAAAGTGCTCTTCTGATCGATAGGACGACCAGCCTGGCCTTTAACTTGCTTAATTTTAATTGTTGCCATGGTTATCCTCCTTATCCTTTAAATACTTTAGTCAAATTAACACCACGGTTAGCAGCAACAGTTCTAGGATCACGCATATTAGCAAGAGCCTCGATAGTAGCCTTTACAAGGTTGTGTGGGTTAGAAGAGCCCTTTGACTTAGCAAGCACGTCTGTAACGCCTACACTCTCGAGTACTGCACGCATAGCACCGCCGGCTACCACTCCGGTACCCTCAGATGCTGGCATGATTAACACACGAGCTCCACCGAACTTAGCAGTTGCCTCATGAGGAACTGTTCCATTCAGAACTGGAACCTTAACCAAATTTTTCTTTGCAGCTTCAACGCCCTTAGCGATAGCAGCTGTAACTTCACCAGCCTTACCAAGACCATAGCCTATTACACCATTTCCGTCACCAACAACTACGATGGCAGCGAATGTGAATGTACGACCACCCTTAGTAACCTTAGTAACACGATTAATAGCAACCAAGCGGTCTTTAAGCTCGGCATCGTTTTGTACTTTAACTCTATTTACCATAATCGTATTTAAAATTTAAGTCCTGCTTCGCGTGCAGCTTCTGCTACAGCTTTTACTCTACCGTGATAAAGGTAACCATTACGGTCGAACACTACAGTTGAAATACCAGCCTCAAGAGCCTTCTTTGCAATGAGTTCACCAACCTTAGTTGCCTGCTCACTCTTATTCATTTTCTCTAATCCAAGTGAAGAAGCAGCTACCAGAGTCTTCTGAGCATTGTCATCTATCACCTGAACATATATTTGCTTGTTGCTTCTGAACACACTCAAACGAGGACGTTCTGCAGTACCAGCAATCTTATTGCGTACTCTATATTTAATTTTGAGTCGTCTTTCAATCTTTGTAATCATACTCTAAATCGTTTTAAATTATTTAGCACTTGCAGACTTACCAGACTTTCTTCTAATCTCTTCGCCCAAGAAGCGAATACCCTTACCCTTATATGGTTCAGGCTTGCGCAATGAACGAATCTTAGCACATACGAGTCCAAGCAGTTGCTTGTCGCATGATTCGAGCATGATAAGAGGATCCTGATTTCTCTCTGATTTAGTTTCGACCTTAACTTCCTTTGGAACGTCGAACACGATAGCGTGAGAATATCCGAGTGCAAACTCAAGAACATTTCCCTGATTGCTAACACGGTAACCAACACCGACAATCTGAAGTGTTGCCTTGTAGCCTTCAGAAACACCTACTACCATATTGTGCACGAGTGCACGGTAGAGACCATGAAAAGCATGACGCTGCTTTGTATTATCCTGCATCAACTCTGTATTCTCTTCCATTGTCAACTTTCCGTCCTCGATACATACCTTGATGGCAGGGTTTACGTACTGGCTGAGTTCGCCTTTAGGACCTTTTACAGTTACAATGTCATCCTTATGAGTTACTGTTACTCCTGCAGGAATAATAATAGGTAATTTACCAATTCTAGACATTATAATTCCTCCTTAATTAATATACATAACAAAGAACTTCCCCACCAACCTTAAGGTCAGCTGCCTCCTTGTCTGTCATAACACCTTTAGATGTAGATATCACTGCGATACCCAATCCGTTTATTACACGTGGCATATCCTTGTATCCGGTATATTTACGGAGACCTGGACGTGAAACACGCTTCAGCGACTGAATTGCGCTTACTTTTGTCTGAGGATCATACTTCAGAGCAATCTTAATTGTACCCTGAGGACCCTCCTCTACGAACTTGAAGTTCAAAATGTAACCTTTGTCGAAGAGAATCTTAGTGATTTCCTTCTTCAGGTTTGAGGCAGGTACTTCTACTACCTTGTGCTTAGCCTGAATGGCGTTGCGCAACCTCGTTAAATAATCTGCTATTGGATCTGTCAT
>DEJD01000113.1:0-164 GCA_002353215.1 Prevotellaceae bacterium UBA2757 | reverse complement strand
TTCACCGTTTCTTTAGAAGTAAAATATCTTCAAGTTACCCCCGAACTGGTAACTCTCAGATGTTTACTTGCTAAAAGTGTACACAAGCGGGAAACCGCAAATTACCAGCTTGCTTTCTTTACTCCTGGAATAAGTCCTTGTGAAGCCATCTCGCGGAACTGGAT
>DEJD01000089.1:2468-2940 GCA_002353215.1 Prevotellaceae bacterium UBA2757 | reverse complement strand
GCAAAGAAATTCACCCCTATTATATATAATGTGTGGCAGAATATGGTTCGCGACTGTCTCCATCCCAATGGTTTCCTCGGATATGTGCAGGGCACAGGAAAAGAACCGAAGGACTCACAGCCAGTCACTTACGACAAAGAGCCCGACTTCGATGACTATGGCCTCGGTTGCTTCCTCCTCTGCGGCACAGAAATCGTAAAGATGATGAATAAATAGACCCACCTAAATCCTCCCTGTTTAGGGAGGACTTTGGGTTACTGTCCGCATGGAGTTCTCTCCCTAAACAGGGAGAGTTAGAGAGGGTCTTTCACATCTCATACTCATACATCACTAAAGAGTAGGGGGCAAGTTCTACAGAAAACTTCTTCTTTGTTTTAACGGCATCCTGTTGTGGTACGACAGGATGCTGTTCGTAATTATTCTCATCCTCTGACTGACCGCTGATAATGGTTCTTGTCGCATTCTTTTTCAG
>DEJD01000089.1:1777-2324 GCA_002353215.1 Prevotellaceae bacterium UBA2757 | reverse complement strand
CAGTCGCCGTAGTAATACTGACCGCTGGACTTTCCGAACATCTGCTGCACATAATAACTGCAGGTGAGGTAAACCTTTTCGTTGTCGAAATAGATAAGGTCTGGATTCCAACTGGTTGCATTCTTGCGAGCGAACAGTGGGGCATAGCTTGTCATGCAAACCACATCGCCGTTCTTCTCTACATGCATCAGATACAGAGCTTCAGCCAGAGCATCGATGAGTTTCTTGTCCTTCGCAGCATACTCACCCAGATATACCTTAGTCTTGCGGTCGCGAGGGTAAGAATCATACTGACGGCTGTTCATGAAAAACTCGCGTTTCTCATAATAGTGTTCGTCGATGATGGGCAGACCGATTTCCTCTGCCAGTTTCCATCCCCTCTTATAGTCGCCATTCCCCGGGTGTGAACCGGGACCGGCTGTACCTACGATGATAATCTCCGGATGAGCCTTCGTCACCCTCTCATACATATACTTGAAACGCTCGATGAAAGCATCAGATATATACTCTTCGTTGCCTAATCCTAAATACTTCAGGTTGAAAGGCT
>DEJD01000089.1:0-1727 GCA_002353215.1 Prevotellaceae bacterium UBA2757 | reverse complement strand
GCCCATTCTATCAGGTCGAGAGCATCTTGAGTCCATTCGTCCATCTCCTCCATAGGCACAGCATCCTGAGCATGTCCCTTCATGCCCCAGCCGCCTCCGGCACCCTGACAACTCACTCCGCAGGGCAGGATAGGAATAGGTTCCATACCCATATCCTCACACAACTGGAAATACTCGAAGTAACCCAAAGCCATAGACTGGTGATAACCCCAGGTATTCTTCATCTGCTTGCGTTCCCACTTTGGGCCTATGGTGTTCTTCCATCTGTAAGTATTCCACATTCCGTCGCCGCCACCATGCACAACACATCCGCCGGGGAAACGCATGAACTTCGGATTCATAGCCTCCAGAGCCTCTGCCAGGTCGCGTCTGAGTCCGTGTCCCTTGTATGTATCTTGTGGCAGAAGTGAAATGTCGTCCATAAAGACATCGCCTTTATCCAGAATGATTACCTGCAATGCAGCCTTGCTGCTTCCTTCAGTAGCAGTGAGCACCACCTTTGGCTGTTGCCAGTTGCCCGATTCCTCTACTACGATTGAATCCTCAGCCAGCACCTTCGTTTCCCATCTTCCTTTCTGTTCTGTGAGCAGGATACGAACTTTCTTAGCTCCTCCTGTATTGTTCAGAATGCGCAGTGAACAGTCATACTTGGCATCCTTCTTAACTGGTATTCCGTCGAAACCGGTGTTCATCAGACCTACTCCGGTCCATCCGTTATAATCGTAGTAATGTCCTACTCGTTCCACATGAATCTGCATATATGTGGAACTGTTTCCTCCTGCCATTCTCTGTTGCGGAGTCATATACCCTAATGAGTGTCCGTGCTTCATCAGTCGCCATGCAGTAGCAGCACCCCATCCGTCGCGTTCAGTTGGAGAATACTCGAACGAACCGTTCTGCACCAGTTCAGCATTCAGTCCGCCGTCGGCAGCAAAACTCAGATCCTCGAAGAAGATACCGATCAGTTGGTCGCTGATAGCCTTTCCGCCCTTGGCGGGTTTCATCGGCTTTGCTGCCCACACACATAATACATTAGTAAGTAAACACAGTAGAAGGAAAACAGTCTTTTTCATGATTGCAATAGATTTATTTTAATACTCCGACAAAGGTAAGGATAAAATGTAACTATGCCATAGTTTTACTTTGTTTTTCGTCCAAATTGTTACTGGTGTAAAACACTTACCTGTCCCTGTGTTTCCATAGTGAGGTCTATAGTGAGGTATCTCGACTATACCTCACTATGCTCAAGCCCCTATGAATACTTGGTTAGCTGCCAATATAGTGAGGCGTCGACAAAAAATAAAAAAAATATATTTTGTACTTTGCTCGTTTACTCGTATTTTTGCGCATAATAAAATATTGAAATTATGACAGCAGTACAATTAAAGGCGATGAATACTCAATTGTTGCAGGGGATAGGTGTCATTGCTGATGATGAATCTCTGATGAGGCGTCTCACAAAGTTCGTTGCAAAACTTGTCAAAGAAAAGAAAGATTCCACTCTGATGACAAGAGAAGACTTCTTTGATCGCATAGAAAAAGCAGAGAAGGATATTGCGGATGGTAAAGGAATTACCTTTACTAATTGTGAAGACATGAATGCTTGGCTTAATTCGCTTTGATTATGTCCACATATGGCCATTATGGTGATAAATAATGGACACTCCCCATTCATGTTAATGAGTGGGGATTTTTCTTATACTCTCAATCTATTATTGAGGCAATGA
>DEJD01000038.1:5131-5325 GCA_002353215.1 Prevotellaceae bacterium UBA2757 | reverse complement strand
TTGAAACTAACATTAATCGGTGCTGGGAATCTGGCAACGAACATAGGAGTGGCACTTGCAGGTGCGGGACATGAACTGCTGCAGGTGTATAGCAAAACAGAGCAGTCGGCTGAAAGGCTGGCTGCTATGTTGCATTGTCCGTGGACTACTGATCTGAAGGAGGTGGACGACGGAGCTGATGTGTATGTCATTGC
>DEJD01000038.1:4558-5085 GCA_002353215.1 Prevotellaceae bacterium UBA2757 | reverse complement strand
CAGCAACTGGCTGCGGAACACGAGGATAGGTTTCTGGTGCATACGGCTGGAAGTATGCCGATGGAGACTCTGCCTACAAAGAGACGAGGGGTACTCTATCCTATGCAGACGTTTTCGAAGGAAAGGATAGTGGATTTCAGAAACATTCCATGCTTCGTGGAAGCCGCAAACGATGGAGATGGTGAGTTGTTGCGTGAGTTGGCTGAATCGCTGTCTGAAAGCGTTTATGAGGCAAATAGCGAAGCTCGCAAGTATCTACACCTGTCGGCTGTGTTCTGTTGTAATTTCACTAACCATTGTTATGCTCTTGCAGAGAACCTTCTGCAGGAGCATGGAGGTCTGCCTTTCGAGGTGATGCTGCCTCTGATTGACGAGACTGCAAAGAAGGTGCACGAGCTGTCGCCAAGTAAGGCACAGACAGGTCCTGCTGTAAGATGGGATACTAATGTTATGGAAAAACACATGCAACTGCTGAAGGATGATCCGCAGTTGGTGGAAATCTATAGACTTTTAAGCGAAAGCGTTAG
>DEJD01000038.1:1998-4517 GCA_002353215.1 Prevotellaceae bacterium UBA2757 | reverse complement strand
TTAACCCTTAACCCAAAAGTGCTTTGGCATTCTGGAGGGCTGCCTCGGTGAGGTTGGCTCCGGAGAGCATATGGGCTATTTCCTCTATGCGCTGTTCTGGTGTGAGTGGAATGATGTGGGAGAGGGTGGAGTCGGTTGTGTCGTCTTTATAGACTTTGAAGTGGTGCTGACCGATGGCTGCTATCTGCGGCAGGTGGGTGATGGAGATGACCTGACGGCCATAGGAAGCCATATCGGACATGATATGTGCCATCTTCTCGGCTATGATTCCGCTGACACCTGTATCGATTTCATCGAAGATAATGGTAGGCAGGTTCTGTTTGCTTGCCAGAATGAATTTGAGTGATAGCATGAGTCGTGCTATTTCTCCACCTGATGCTATCTTGGAAAGTGGTTGTGGAGGCACGTTTTTGTTTGCCGAGAACAGGAATGTGGCAGTGTCGATGCCTGCAGAGTTCAGTTCTCCTGTCTGCATATCTACCTGGAACTGTACGTTTGGCATTCCTAACGACTGCAGAATGGTGGAAATCTGTTTCTGCAGTGACTTTGCTGCATCGGTACGTTTCTTGTGCAGTTTGTCGGCTATGGCAGCTGCTTCGGCACGTTTCGCATCACGTTTCTTCTGCAGTTCGGCGAGGAGTTCGTCGGAGTTGGTTATCAGGTTGAGTTTCTGTTCGAGGCTTGCCTGCAACTCTAACAGTTCGGCTACGGAACTGAGATGGTGTTTCTTCTGGAGGGAATAGATGGTTCCCAGACGTTCTGATACGAATGAAAGGCGTTCGGGATTGTACTCTACGGAATCACTCTGTGATGCGATTTCATCGGCGATATCCTGTAGTTCTATGTTGCATGACTGCAGTCGTTGGAGGAGGTCGTCGGCAACCGGAAGAACACTTGTGATATGTTCGAGCGACTGCATGGCTGAGCGCATGAGGGAGAGGGCATCGTTGCCGTCTGTGGTGGTTTGCAGAGCTTCGCCTGCTGAGTAGAGCGCCTGTTTTATCTCTTCTGCATGTTCGAGGATTTCCTGTTCTGCCTCAAGGTCTGCCTGTTCGCCGTCCTGCAGTTTTGCGTCAGTGAGTTGTTGCAGCTGAAAACGCAGGTACTCCTCGTCGTCGTGACTCTGCTGCGCTTGGTTTACTGCCTGATCGTAGTCGTCACATAACTGTCTGTAGGCACTGTACTCAGTTTGGTACTGCTGGAGCAGCGGTGCGTTCTCAGCGATAGTATCGAGAACGGACAACTGGAAGTTTGCCTGTGAGAGGAGCAGATTCTGATGTTGCGAGTGGATGTCGATAAGACGGTCGCCCAGAGTTTTCAGAAGGGTGAGTTGAACAGGTGTGTCGTTTATGAACGCACGACTTTTACCAGTAGAGGTGAGTTCGCGACGTATGATACATTCTGAAGCGTCGTATTCGAGGTCGTTCTCTGTGAAGAAGTCAGTGCAGTCGTAGCCGTTCAGGTTGAATGTAGCCTCTACGACACAACGGCCGGCTCCTGTCTTTATGCTTTTGCTGTCGGCACGATTGCCAAGGATGAGTCCGATGGCTCCGAGGAGGATGGACTTGCCGGCACCCGTCTCACCTGTGATAACAGAAAAGCCGTCGTGCAACTCAAGGTCGAGTTGTTCGATGAGAGCGTAGTTTTCTATGTGGAGATGAGTGAGCATGTGCGTAGTTACTTTATCTTGTTCCAATATGTGTTGAGACTGGCATTGATGCCTGAGCAGATATCCTTGACGCTCTGGCGCTCCTTCTCTGTGCCGTGTCCTTTGTATATATTCACGATTTCATCGCGCTTATACTCCGTAAAAATCTGTGGGAGCATGGAGATGGGTTTGTTGCGATGTGCTTCGTTGAGCATTTCGATGGCTTCGGTGATGGCTGTGCGTCCGCGGTCGGCATTATTAGCCATTTCGTCGAGTCCCTGACGGTAGTATTTATATTGCAACTGGCGGAAGGGCTCCATCGAACTCTCCATATAGTCGTTGATGATGGCGTGGCGGTTCTTGGTGTCCTTGAACGCGCCCCAACCGGGTTCTGCCAGTGTCTGGGCGTTGTTTACTATGTTTTCGACTGTATGCAGAATCTGTGTGCCGCCCAGGGGTGAGAATGTGTCCATATCCATGCCTATGAAGAGATAGGCATAGTAGGCGAGGACGGCTGTGAGGTTGTTGTCTATATTGTTTTCGTTCCATTCCAGTGGGTCATACTCCTTATAGGTGAACTCGAGGTTTGTATCCTTTATGGAGAAGACTGTGGAGTTATAGGTGGAATTGAATATGGGTCGTGCCAACTGTAGGAGAATTTCGCCTGTGAAGTGGTTTTGTGCTTCTACGTATTTCGTGATGGTGATATTGATAGTTGCCTCGATACGTTCGTCTTTCTGAAACTGCAGTTCGGTCCAGGCGCGGTTGTTCATAAACTCGGTGATGGCAGTTTCGAGGGTAGAGAACACAGACGTGTTGGTACCCTGCACTTGCGAGTGGATTACCTTTACTGTGCAGTTCAGTTCCTGGC
>DEJD01000038.1:0-1965 GCA_002353215.1 Prevotellaceae bacterium UBA2757 | reverse complement strand
TGAATGTCAGGATAGGGCAACTAACTGATTGATGATATCGTGAGCCACTTCTTTCTTCGATTTCAGAGGGAAGTCAATCTGCTGCTTGGCAGTGATGATGCTTATCTTATTCGTATCGGTACGGAAACCTGCACCCTTGTCGTTGAGTGAGTTCAATACGATGAAATCGAAGTTTTTCTTTGCCAGTTTCAGGTGGGCATTGGTTGTCTCGTCGTTGGTTTCGAGAGCAAAACCGACAAGCAGCTGATCCTTGCGCTTGGTCTTTCCCAGTTCGGCAGCTATGTCCTTAGTGGGTTTCAGACGCAGAATCATATCCTCGCCTTCGCGCTTAATCTTATGGTCGGCTACGTTGTGAGGAGTGAAATCGGCTACGGCAGCACAAAGTATGCCTGCATTCATGGAAGGATAGAGTTCGGCACAGGCATTGTACATCTGTTCAGCGCTCTCTACGTCGATGAGTCTGATGCCTTGACGGTGGGGTAGAAGTGTTGGAGATACAGGACCGCAGACGAGGGTGACCTCAGCTCCGCGGTTTGCACATTCCTCAGCCAGGGCGATGCCCATCTTGCCAGAGGAGTAGTTGCCGATGAATCGGACGGGGTCAATCTTTTCGTATGTAGGTCCGGCAGTGATGAGAACCTTCTTGCCGCTGAGGTCGGAAGACTGTGCAAAGAACTGTTCCAATGCCTCTACAATGGCTTCTGGTTCCTCCATGCGTCCCTTGCCTTCAAGTTTGCTTGCAAGGAATCCGGTTTGGGGTTCGATGATATGATTACCGAAGGACTGGAGTCGCTGCAGGTTCTGCTGTGTGGTTGGGTGGGCATACATGTCGAGATCCATTGCAGGAGCAATGAATACAGGCGCTTTCATGCTCAGATAAGTAGTGATGAGCATATTGTCGGCAATGCCGTTTGCCATCTTACCGATGGTGGATGCTGTTGCAGGAGCTATGAGCATAGCATCTGCCCAAAGACCCAAATCGACGTGGCTGTGCCATGTGCCGTCGCGCTGTGAGAAGAACTCGCTAATCACCGGTTTGCTGGTGAGGGCAGAGAGTGTGATAGGTGTGATGAATTCTTTTCCGGCGGGGGTTATTACGACTTGAACGTCAGCCCCGTGTTTGATGAGCTGACGTATGATGAGGCATGATTTATAGGCAGCGATGCTACCTGTAATGCCGAGTACGATTTTCTTTCCTTGAAGCATTTATATTGGTTTAGTCTTGAAGCATCATTGGCATCAACAACATAATCAGGTCTACACCCATTTCCTGTTCTGCAGGCAGCAATACTCCGGCGCGACTTGGGTCGGCAAGTTCGAGCAGGATTTCCTGATTTGCGAGGTTGTTGAGTACTTCGAGCAGGTATGGACCGTTGAATCCGATAGACATTGGATTGCCGTCGTAGTCGCATGAAATAGCTTCCTCTGCAGAAGTGGAGAATTCGATGTCCTGTGCACTTACTGTAAGACGGTTGTTTTCGAGACGCAACTTGATGAGTGAGCTGGATGCGCTGGCAAATACGCTTACACGACGCAGGGCGCTGATGAATGAAAGACGGTCGATGCGTACGCGGAATGGGTTGTCGGTAGGGATGACCGAGTTGTAGTTAGGATAACGGCCTTCGATAAGACGGCATGAGATGGTGTAGTTAGAGAACTGCACCTTTGCGTTGCTGTCGCTGTAACCGATTTGTACGTCGCCCTCTTCCTTCGGAAGGATAGTCTTGATAAGAAGAGCCGGTTTCTTAGGCAGGATGAAGGAGGTATTAGAATTGCCTCTTACGTCGAGCATGCGGTAACGAACCAGCTTGTGACCGTCGGATGCAACGATAGTGGTGTACTCAGGAGTGATGTCGAAGTAGATACCATTCATCTGCGGACGCAGTTCGTCGTCGGCTGTTGCGAAAATGGTGTGATTGATAGCACCGAGAAGATTCTCTGCTGAGAGGGTCATCATCTCATTAC
>DEJD01000083.1:7173-7394 GCA_002353215.1 Prevotellaceae bacterium UBA2757 | reverse complement strand
AATTCCGCGATATCATTATTAGGAGCATGGCGACATAGTTGGATATACAAGAATAAATTCAACTTATACACAAAGCTCGCACTCGGAATTGCAAATAATATAGACAAAGGAGATACCGCAATTGCTTTCCAAGTATCTCCTATAGGCATGACTTTCGGTTCTCGCCTATTCGGCACATTTGAATTAGGAATCGGCACACAAGGATTCCTTGTGCTAGGCAT
>DEJD01000083.1:6083-7084 GCA_002353215.1 Prevotellaceae bacterium UBA2757 | reverse complement strand
GACTTCTTGACTTCTTCGGGTGTACCGGTTACGACGACGGTGCCGCCGGCTGCTCCGCCTTCGGGTCCCATGTCGATGATGTAATCAGCCTGATTAATTACATCGAGATTGTGTTCGATGATTATAACCGTATTACCTTTATCGACAAGGCGGGTGAGCACATCCATCAGGATGCGGATATCCTCGAAATGCAAACCTGTTGTCGGTTCGTCGAGTATATAAAGAGTCTTGCCTGTGTCTCGCTTCGAGAGTTCTGTTGCCAACTTCACGCGCTGACTTTCGCCGCCAGAAAGCGTCGTAGAAGGCTGACCCAGTTTTATGTAGCCCAAACCTACATCTTGAATAGTCTTTATCTTAGTCAGTATCTGCGGCTGGTTCTCGAAAAACTCAACAGCTTGATTAATTGTCATGTCGAGAACGTCAGCAATACTCTTACCACGAAAACGGACCTCCAGAGTTTCACGGTTGTAACGTTTTCCGCGACACTCCTCGCAAGGCACGAGTACATCAGGCAGGAAATTCATTGCGATAGTCTTATAACCGTTTCCGCCACATGTCTCACATCGTCCACCCTTCACGTTGAACGAGAACCTGCCAGGTTTATAACCGCGAATTTTAGCTTCAGGCATCTCGATGAAGAGATTTCGGATATCGGTAAACACACCTGTGTAAGTAGCCGGATTAGAACGCGGAGTACGTCCCAGCGGACTCTGATCTACGCTGACTACCTTATCAATATTCTCTACGCCCTCAATACTGTCGTACTCCAACGGGTCTTTCAGTGAGCGATAGAAAGTCTGCGAAAGAATCGGTTGCAGGGTTTCATTTATAAGAGTAGATTTTCCACTACCGCTCACACCTGTAACGACGATGAGTTTTCCGAGCGGAAACTCTACAGTCACATCCTTAAGGTTATTACCCTTCGCTCCACGAAGCACAATGCTCTTGCCATTGCCTTTACGACGCTTCTCCGGAACAGGAATAGCCGTTTCTCCATTCAG
>DEJD01000083.1:5857-5994 GCA_002353215.1 Prevotellaceae bacterium UBA2757 | reverse complement strand
TTCGGTCCCATATCTATTATGTAGTCGGAATTGAGCATCATATCCTTGTCGTGCTCCACAACCACTACACTATTACCTTCATCGCGCAGAGTCTTGAGCGACTGGATAAGCCGGTCGTTATCCCTCTGATGCAGTCC
>DEJD01000083.1:4237-5756 GCA_002353215.1 Prevotellaceae bacterium UBA2757 | reverse complement strand
GACAGATAATCGAGTCCTACGTTAAGCAGAAATTCTAATCGCGAACGAATCTCCTTAATGATTTCTGTAGCAACAGCCTTCTGTTTTCCGTTTAGTCGTTCTTCAACGCCCTGAGCCCATTCGTATAGAGTCTTCAAGTCCATACATGAGAGTTCATAGATATTTTTCCCGTCAATGCGGAAGTTGAGAGCCTCCTGATTCAGTCGGGCGCCATGACAGAGCGGACATTCCGTAACACTGTCGAACGAATCAGCCCATTTCTGTGCTGAAGCAGAAGTCTCTGCATCGCGCAACTGACGAATATATCTAGCCAAACCTTCGTATTCAGTATAGTAATCGCTGCTGGTATGAATGAGTTCTGCTTTGATGCATATACGTTCCTGACGTCCATAGATTATTTCCCTCACAGCATCATCATCCATCTCTTTTATCGGAGTATTCAGGTCGTAATCGTGAGCTGCCAAAACAGCCTCAATTTGCCAGAAGATAAAAGCCTTTTTCATCTTTCCCAGTGGAGCCAAAGCACCTTCAGCCACAGACAGATTGCGGTCAGGGATAATCTTATCCTCGTCTATCAGACTCACCATACCCAGTCCTTTGCAATGCGGACAGGCACCCTGCGGCGAGTTGAACGAAAAATTGTTCGGAGCCGGTTCGTGGTAACATAGTCCCGTTGTAGGACACATCAATTGCTTTGAGTAGTACTTCAGTTCGTCGTTTCCTTGTTCAGCAACCATAATCTGTCCCTCGCCCATTTTCATAGCCTGTTCCAGACTTTTCTTCAAGCGTTCGCCATCCTTAGCATTTACGACGAGTTTATCTACAACCACCTCAATATTGTGAGTCTTGTATCGGTCCACTTTCATTCCTGGGGTCACCTCTACAATCTCGCCATCGACACGTGCCCAAAGGAACCCCTTCTTCTGTATACTCTCGAACAGTTCGCGATAGTGTCCCTTACGGCTTCTTACCATAGGGGCCAGAATATAGATGCGTTTGCCATCGTAATTATCCAGAATGAGTTGTTGTATCTGTTCCTCGGTGTATTTCACCATCTTCTCACCCGTTACATAACTGAATGCCTCACCGGCACGGGCAAATAGCAGTCGCAGGTAATCGTAAATCTCCGTCACCGTACCAACAGTAGAACGCGGATTCTTGTTTACCGTCTTCTGTTCTATGCTGATTACAGGTGACAGACCTGTTATCTTATCCACATCGGGGCGCTCTATGTTTCCGAGAAAATTCCTTACATATGCAGAGAACGTCTCGATATAACGACGCTGTCCTTCAGCGAAGAGAGTATCGAAGGCAAGTGACGATTTTCCGCTACCACTCAGACCAGTGATTACGGTCAGACTATTGCGCGGAATCGTAACGTCCACATTCTTCAGATTGTGAACTCTTGCTCCTTCAATCCGTATCTCGTTATGTTGCTGATTAGTTGTTTGTGCTTCCATCCGTTTCTCCTTCCGAGGTATAACCCTTCAACACATTTATAGCCTTCTTTATCTTATAT
>DEJD01000083.1:2956-4070 GCA_002353215.1 Prevotellaceae bacterium UBA2757 | reverse complement strand
GCCTGAGCCATATTGCAACTTGCAATTTTCTTTCCCCATCGGTTAAAGAAAACCGCCTCAAGTTTCACAATCGACTTACACGTTACGAACAGAAAATCATTCTTCCCGTCACCGTTAGGAGAAATTCCGTCAGGACAAGTGAGCGACGACTCAGGAATAGTGAATGTGATAGGATCAAGGTCATCCACATCTACACTCGTTCCGTTCAGGTCGTAAGTATAAAAGAAACGTACGCTATAAGTACCTGTTTCATTGATGTCGAACGATGTATTCTCATCGTTTCTGCGTACCATCAGATTTTCCTGGCCCGAAACAATCTTACTCAGTCGCCATTCGTAGTAAATGGTATAACCACTGGTATTCGACATCTGCGAATTGCAGTCAATATGCAGTGGTGCCTCTTCCGAGAACGAATCACCGCCCGTCACAGATTTTTTCGAGCCATCCTCCTTTGCATAGTATTCAACCACAGGATCTGCACTCGGTACTGTTGTCTGTGCCCACATTGTTGCAGTCAGAAGACAGAAAAATGATATAGTTATAAGTTGTTTCATCTTCATTTTGGTATTTCTGCGCGAAGATACGAAGATTTTTTAATTTTTAAATTAATAATATTGCACTTTGCTCGCTTATTCGTAATTTTGCACGAAAATAACAAAGACAACATGAAACGTATTCTATTTTCATACCTTTTATTCATAGCAACGCTGTTCGTTGCCAATGCACAGGAGTATGTTTGTAACACAGAAAAAATCAACGTTGCTGTCATCATGCCTTTCGATCTTGACAACAATGTTAAAAGTACAGAATCCAAGAAAGCCCTCGACTTCTACGAGGGCGTACTTATGACTGTCGATTCACTGAAGAAGGCAGGAGTAAACATATATGTGCAAGCTCTTGACGAGGGTTCTGCTAGTCACTCAAAGATTCAGTCGGTAGTTCAGCATCCATTCTTGAAAGAAGCAGATGTAATCATAGGCCCGGGACGAGGTGCCGACATCACTCCTCTTGCCACATTCGCACAGAACTACCATATTCCGCTCGTCGTACCATTTGCCAACACCTTGAATCTGGCATACGGAAAACCATACGTATTCCAGTGCAACACACAGCA
>DEJD01000083.1:0-2836 GCA_002353215.1 Prevotellaceae bacterium UBA2757 | reverse complement strand
CAGGATTCACAAAACACCTGCAGGAAAATGCTGTTCCATATAAATATATCGAGTTTTCTGATTTTGACGACAAGCTCACAGAGATGCTCGACTCTACTCGTAACAACATCCTCGTTCCATCTTCTGCATCAGCACATTTCTTCGACATGCTCTGTATGAAGCTCGATGACATGAAACTCCTGGAGAAATATAAATTGCAACTTATCGGAACACCAGAGTGGCAGACCTTCCCAAAGAAGAGTCAGAACGCCATGTACCAGTACAAGGCAACATTCTTTACCACTTTCTACAACAACAACCTGTCATCCCGCACACGTAATTTCATGGAGCGTTTCACCAACAACTTCCATCACGAACAGCATGGCAGTTATCCGCGTTACGGAGAGATGGGACACGACATATCAGCATTCTTCCTGACAGCCATTCAGCGTTATGGCAACAAGCTTTTCAATCATATCCAGCAGCATGACTACAATTCACTTCAACTGCCTATGCACTTTGTACGCACAGCTGAAGGCAACGGATTTACTAACGTGGCTACATACATTATTTATTATAAGAATACTGGAGACGTCATTCTCAGCACATTTTAATGATTAAGTTCTTGCACACATATATCCTGCTGACACTTCTGCTTCTCCCTGCTGCAATGCAGGCACAAGTAGGAGCACATCGTTCCGACTTCTCTATCGGAGCCTCTTTCGGTTGGAATATGAACCGTCGCAACTTCGTTCCAAGCATCAAACAGAGTTATAAGCAATCGCCCTTAATTGGTTTTGCTGCACGATACATCTGTGAAAAGTACTTTACTTGTATTGCCGGTGTGCAGGCAGAAGTGAACTACAACAATATGGGTTGGAAAGAAAAGATTGAAGACGGCTCGAACAACACCTACTCCCGCGATTTGCATTACATCGAAGTACCAATCCTTATGCAGATGGGATGGGGTCGCGAACTACGCGGATTAAAATTCGTCTTCATGGCAGGTCCCCAGTTCGGTTTTCTCATTGGCGACAAAGCAAATTATGGTGGTGACACATGGGATACCAGCAAGCGTCCTCAGGGAGTCGTTTATCAGTACACCCACGACCCTGACCGTTGGTTCGACTATGGTATAGCAGCTGGTCTTGGTATGGAAATATCCAGCAGCATTGGTCATTTCATCCTCGAAGGACGTTACTATTATGGACTTGGAGACGGATACGACAACAGTAAGAAAGGATACTTCTCAAGGTCTGCAAATCAAACTATACAAATCAAATTAACCTATCTTATAGACCTTATAAAGACAAAAAATTGCGTTCGCAAATAAAAAAGTTCAAAAATATTTGGAGGTAATAAATAAATCCTATACATTTGCAATTGAACAATCGAACATTGAAATACTAAGAGTCGGGGATACAGGATAGATCGGGATACTCATCAAATTATTACTGAAAACCGAGAAAGCATTTAACCAATGGCGGGCCACGCCACTGTCGCCAGGTCTTCGAGCCTGGAGTTTCGGCAGGAACGGTAACTCTTCGAGTCGGTGGATTACAAAGGTTAAAGTTGCACTCAAATCTTATCATACTCGGAGTTTCATCACATCTCCTCCCCGACCCTCTCTATACAAAACAAGGAAGCACTCAACCGAATGCTTCCTTGTTTGCGTTTTTAGACATACGATAATATTGTACATCTTTTTTTTCTGAAAATATATCTTCATTCCAAACAAATACCTTTACATTTGCAGATATAAATTTAATAAACAATGAAAAAACTAACCTTTTCTTTTTTGTTGGCAACGGCTTTAATGGGTAGCTCAGCAAATGTAATGGCAATGAATACTCCTGAGGTTACTTGGGATCGATACAGTCTTATTATGGACGGGAAGCGCGTATGTCCTGTAATGGGTGAGATACATTATTCCCGTATTCCTGCAGAGGAATGGACAGAGGAAGTACGTAAGATGAAGGAAGGCGGTGTAACTGTTATCGCTACTTATGTATTCTGGAATCATGTAGAAGAACAGGAAGGAGTGTTCAACTGGAGCGGGCAACGCGACTTGCGCCGTTTCCTCGAAGTATGCAAAGACGAAGATATGCCTGTTATCCTGCGCATAGGTCCGTTCTGTCATGGTGAAGTGCGTAATGGTGGCATTCCAGACTGGATGTTTCATAAGGGATGCAAATTACGCTCACTCGACAAAACATTCCTTTCTTATGTAGATAAACTCTATCGTCAGATTTANNGGACTGCAATGGAAAGACGGCGGTCCGCTACTTGCATGCCAGTTCGATAACGAGTATCGCGGTTCGGGCGATTACCTCATGGCACTCAAAAAGATTGCACTTCAGATAGGTTTCAACCTGCCATTCTATACTCGTACCGGTTGGCCACAACTGTCAAAACCAGTTCCATTTGGAGAGATGATTCCACTTTATGGCGATTATGCTGACGGATTTTGGGATAAGGAGTTAAGCGAAACATGCGGCAACTACTACAAAGCATTTAATTTTAAGGGATTCCGCAGTTCTACAGCTATTGGCACCGACCTCTTGGGAAAGCAGGAGGAAAAGGTAAACAAAGGTGATGAGGATTATCCTTACTTCACCTGCGAACTGGGTGGCGGTATGGTTACAGCATATCATCGTCGTCCGTACATATATGCAGATGACTGCTATTCACTTGCTGTCGTGAAATTGGGTTCCGGCTCAAACCTTTTGGGCTATTATATGTATCACGGAGGAACAAATCCGGAGAGTCAGACTGGTATCACCCTGAACGAAACACAACGCACTCTTGGTACAGCAAACAACGACCTGCCAGTGAAGACATACGATTTCCAGTGTCC
>DEJD01000112.1:23532-25215 GCA_002353215.1 Prevotellaceae bacterium UBA2757 | reverse complement strand
GGAACGTGAAAGTCCGTAAGGCATGTCTTTTTGTAATTTAGGTGTCAACCTTATCTACAAAAAGACAAATTGCCAAAATATTATTAATGGTGATTAATGTTTCAATTAATGGGCATAAATGTTCAAAAAAAATCGTGTTTTTATTGTACTTGCTGTTCAAAAAATGTGTAACTTCGCAGCATAAATGTATTAATACAAAAAAAAATGAACGAAAGAAGACCTTTTAAGGTATTTTCAGGTACTAAGTCGAGGTATCTCGCAGAACGTATCTGTGAGAGTTTAGGATGTCAGTTGGGTAATCTGATTATTACGCATTTTGCTGACGGTGAGTTTGCTGTGTCGTTTGAGGAGTCGATCCGAGGACGTGATGTGTATCTCGTGCAGTCAACATTTCCGAATAGTGATAATCTGATGGAACTGTTGCTGATGATTGATGCTGCCAAACGTGCAAGCGCAAGGAAGATTATCGCCGTAATACCTTATTTCGGTTGGGCTCGACAGGACAGAAAGGATAAACCACGTGTGAGCATCGGTGCTAAGCTGGTGGCTGACTTGCTGAGCGTGGCTGGTATCGACCGTCTGATTACGATGGATCTCCATGCTGACCAGATTCAGGGTTTCTTCGATGTGCCTGTTGATCACCTGTATGGTTCGCTCATCTGTATTCCGTATATCGCTTCGCTGAATCTGCCTAATCTGGTGATTGCTACTCCTGACGTGGGCGGTTCGAAGCGTGCTGCTCTGTTCTCAAAGCGTCTGAAAGCTCCACTCGTACTCTGCAATAAGACTCGTGCCCGTGCCAATGAGGTTGAGTCTATCCAGATTATCGGTGATGTGAAGGGTAAGGATGTGGTGCTCGTAGATGATATGGTGGATACTGCAGGAACTATCACACATGCTGCCGACGAGATGATTAAGGCGGGTGCTAATAGTGTGCGTGCCGTTGCAAGCCACTGTGTGATGTCGGGACCTGCAAGCGAGAGAGTGGAGAAGTCGGCTCTTGAGGAAATCGTGTTCACTGACTCTATTCCTTACGATAAGGACTGCAAGAAGGTGAAGCAGTTGTCTGTAGCCGATATGTTTGCTCGCGCTATCGACCGAGTTCTGAGAGACGAAAGCGTAAGCGAAGAGTTCGACTTTTAGCGAATTGATAATTGAAAGTTGACAATTGAATCTTGAATTCATTATATGAAACGTCTGTTTTTTTCTGCTATTGCTGCATGGATGATGTGTACCGCGAGTGTGTGTGCACAAACTCTGTATCAGGCTGTGTACGACAAGGCTAAGAGTGTTGTTGCCACTTCGAAGGATGCGGAGGAGAAGACGGTGAGCCAGTACAAGCTGAATGCTCTTAATTATATAATGAGTGTATGCAAGAAGGAGGGTAGGGAGAACGATGTGCGTCTGCTTGACTTGCAGGCTGTGAATATGGAGTCGTTCATTGACGATTTCCGTGAGTTTTCTGCTAAGGGCGAGAAGATTTCTCCTGCAAAGAAGGATGAGATTGTCCGTTGTTTCACTTCAGCTTCGTTTGCCCATCCGCTGTTTCAGAACGAGTCGCCACTGGTTGACGGAGGTGCAGGTGCGCTGCTGCCGTTCTCACTGAACACAGACTGGTCGGCAGCTTATGACCAGGCCGAGACTATTGCTAAAAGAGTGCTGAGGTGAGGGAGAATGAAGAAT
>DEJD01000112.1:20413-23490 GCA_002353215.1 Prevotellaceae bacterium UBA2757 | reverse complement strand
GAATGAAGAATTAAAAATGTTTCAAAAAATAAGAGAGGGGAAGCATCACTATGTGGTGTTTCCCCTCTCGCTTTTAAAAAACCCTTATCTATTTATTATTCCATTGTAATTTATTATTCCATTGTTGCTTGAGCTGAGAATTTGTTCATCACGCGGCGGTAGTAACCATCGGTTGATGCTTTGTGGTTCATACAGTTGCGGTCGCCTGAGTTCCATAGACGGATTGCCTTTTCGATGTTGCCTTCCGGATTGAAACGTTCCATGTATGTGATGAACATATCGATGCTTTTCTGTTTGTCGTAGCGATCGGCATAGGTGAATTCTTTCTTGCCGAGGATGCGGTTGCACTCGCGAACGAGAATCTGTGATATCTGCAGGTAGCCTACATAACGTCCACATTTACTTACCGCTTTTGGATTGCCTTCACTCTCAACACGAGAGATAGCATAGATGACCTGTGCCCATTTCTTTTCGAGGTCCAGATCTGCTGCTGATAGCTTGATGTTAGCTATTGCTATTAATATAAATAATGTAAATAGTTTCTTCATGTTACCTTTAATACCTTTTTTAGTTATCCTATCCTTAAATCTTATTTTTCGCTGCAAAGGTACGAACTTTTTTTGAAACTACCAAATTTTATACACTCTCCATCTTGAAGTAGGCTGTGCGCTCGTCGGGGTGGAGGGTGTCGAAGTCTGCGGAAAAGATGTTGAAGTCGATTCGCACTGTCTCCCTCTCTGAGAAAGGGATAGCGAGGATTGCTTCTGCCTGGGTGTGAGCACAGTTTGTGTAGATTTCTTCTGTGATTTCCACAGGGTATTTTTTTTGAATTTTCTGTATAAAATCAGAAAGTACTTGGGCTGCATTAGTGTGTTGCAGCCCAAGTATTGAGATTCGAATCTGAAACGGATGATTCACTTTTTGAAGGGTTTTCAGATTAGAAATTGAAGTAGTTCTTTGCGTTGTTGTAACAGATATCCTCTACCATCTGGTTGAGACGTTCGCCTTCAAATCCGGTGCATGGTATTTCGCCGTTTTCTACGTCTGTGCCGATGAGGTTACAGAGTATGCGACGGAAGTATTCGTGACGAGGATAAGAGAGGAATGAACGGCTGTCGGTGAGCATACCTACGAAGCGGCTGAGGAGTCCGAGCACGGAGAGTGCGTTCATCTGCTTCTGCATGCCGTCTTTCTGATCGAGGAACCACCAGCCGGAACCCCACTGAATCTTACCCGGACAAGAGCCGTCCTGGAAGTTGCCAAGCATTGTAGCGAGTACTTCGTTAGCACATGGGTTGAGGTTGTAGAGGATGGTTTTGGTAAGTTTTCCTTCCATATTGAGACGGTTGAGGAACTTAGAGCACTTCTTTGCTGTGTTGAATTCGCCGATTGAGTCGAAACCAGTGTCGGGACCGAGCTGACGGAACATCTTTGTGTTGTTGTCGCGGATAGCTCCGTAGTGGAACTGCTGTGCCCAACCTGCCTCTGCATCCTGAACTGCGAAGATGTACATCATGGCAGACTTGAACTTAAGGATTTCCTCCTGTGTGAGTTCCTTGCCGCCATATACCTTGTTGAAGATAGCTGAGATTTCAGCATCTGTGTAGTCTTCAGCATAGAATTCTTCAATTCCGTGGTCGGAAAGTTTACAACCCATTGACTGGAAGAAGTCGTGACGGTTCTGCAGGGCATCGATGAAGTCTGCAAACGAACTGATATTCTTGCCACTTGCCTTTGAAAGCTGTTCTACGTAAGATTTGAAGTTTGCAGGTACTTCAACAGCCATAGCCTTGTCAGGACGCCATGCCGGAAGCATGCGAGTCTTCATAGTAGGGTCGGCAGCCACCTGCTTGTGGTACTGGAGAGAATCCACTGGGTCGTCGGTAGTACATACGATTTCAACCTTATAGTGCTCCATAAGTCCGCGTGGAGTAAACTTAGGGTCGTTCTTGATGATGTCGTTACACTTGTCGTAAATCTCGCGTGCATTCTTCGGGTTGAGTGTATCTGTGATACCGAAAGCTGTCTTCAGTTCGAGGTGTGTCCAGTGGTAGAGCGGGTTGCGGAATGTGTAAGGAACAGTCTCTGCCCACTTCTCGAATTTCTCCCAGTCGGTTGTGTCCTTACCGGTACAGAAGCGTTCGTCAACACCATTGGAACGCATAGCACGCCACTTGTAGTGGTCGCCCATGAGCCATATTTGTGCTATAGAGTCGAAACGCTTGTTTTCTGCTACCATCTGAGGAATGAGGTGACAGTGGTAGTCGATGATTGGCATCTTAGATGCATGCTCGTGATAGAGTCTTTTTGCGGTTTCTGTCTGCAACAGAAAGTCGTCGTCCATGAATTTCTTCATACTTTATATAATTAAAAATTAAAAATTAAAAGTTAAAAGTTAAACTGTAAACAGTAAACAGTAAACTATATTATAATTTGAATTTATCTTTCTTTACGAAGATGCGGTAGTCCTTGATAGCTCCCGGAACGGTTGATTCCATACGTGGGAGGTACTGGAGAGCAGTGACAGTGCGAACCCTTCCGAGGTCGATTATAATCTGGTGAGGGAACTGAACACCCTTGACTGTTGACCAATAGGTGCTTTCCTGCAGGTCGTATATCTTATCACCAGCCTGATTGCCCGAGGTAATATTCTCTGAGTCGGCATAGGATATTCTCCATGGTTCACGACTGAGACGTTCGCCATTCTCATCGAGAAGGTACAGTTCGGCGATGCATGCATATTCGTCACCGTTGTGGTTGTTGAGTGCTTCGAGACACACATAACGGCCTGTCTGTGGTGCAGAGAACTTGATTTCCTGCCATCCGTTGCCTGCCTTGAACTGTCCTGTAGCAATAGGTGTTTCGCCATCGAGTTTGAGGGTCTCACCCGGTTTGCGATGGATAGGAGGTTCTGACTTCTGCAACTTGTCGATGATAGGATGGTCGAGTCCTTCGCTCTTAGCCTCGTTAGGACCTATGATGTCGAGAACGATGATTTCGTTGTCACCCTTCTTCAACCAGCAACCTGGACAGTAGAGTGTCTGCTGAGGACCAATCTCCCAGATGCGGCCGAGTGC
>DEJD01000112.1:9226-20352 GCA_002353215.1 Prevotellaceae bacterium UBA2757 | reverse complement strand
CGGAATGTAGCTTTGTAGTAACCTGGGATGCGGTCGCCACGGAAACGCGGATTAGTTGTGAGCAGAGGTTTGTAAACCTGCTTCTGTGTCTGTTCGTATGTGTCCGGAATGAGGTGTGTACGCCAGTTCTTCAGGTTGGCAGTAAACTCATTTCCATCAAGAGTGATAGTCAGTTCTACCTTTCCGTCGATACCCTTGAAGTCCTTGATGGCACGTCCGAAATTGATACGACCCATTGCTTCAACAAGGAGTTCGAGGTGGGAACCGCGACGCACTGAAGGCAGCACTATGTCCTTGTCACCATTACGACGATCGAGGGCTCCGATGTATTTTCCGTCGATGAACACCTGTACGTAGTCGTGACCATTAGGGATATGGAGTTTTGAAGGGTGATGGATGCTTGGAAGGGTAGTGCAGTAGAGGATAGACCCCCATCCCTGGTTGAACTCTTCCATAGTCTTTATATCGGTAGTTTCGATTGCACAAGGGAGGTTTTCGAAGAGAGGAGCAAACTCCGTGAAGTTGAATGCCGGAACGGTAGTAACAGGAATCGGTTTCGGAACAGAAGGGAGTTTTTTGTCAGAATACTTCTGAAGCATTTCACGCAGTTCTGTGTATTTCGGAGTTGCCTGTCCGTATTCGTTGATAGGTGCATCGTAGTCGTAACTCGTCACGTCGGGAGCAAAACCAGGAGAGTTGGCACCTGCCCAATGACCGAAGGATGTACCTCCGTGAGTCATGTAGAGAGAGAATGAGATGTTCTTGTCGAGCATTTCCTTAAGTCCGCTTACCATAGCCTTGGAGTCGCGAGTTTCATGTTTTCCGCCCCATTTGTCGAACCAACCGCTCCAGAACTCGGAACACATCAGCGGAGCATCGGGACGCACTTCCTTGAGTTTGCGGAACTGGTCGTCGATGTTGGCACCAGTACCGAAGTTCATTGTCCATACGAGGTCGTCGAGTCCGTTGTTCAGGAAATTGCTTGACCAGTCGCACTGGAAAAGTGTAACCTTATCGAAACCTACAGAACGCAGACAGTCGCGGATTTCACTTACATAAGGTTTGTCCTTACCGTAAGAACCGTATTCGTTTTCTACCTGAACCATGATGATAGGTCCGCCATTCTGAATGGTGAGCGGAGCAAGCTGTTTTCCTACTTCCTGCTCGAATATCTTTACACGTTCCATGAAGTAAGGATCTTGTTCGCGAAGACGAATGTCCTTTTTCTTCAGTAACCACCATGGCAGACCGCCCATCTCCCATTCAGCACACACATATGGACCAGGACGCACGATTACGTACATGCCATGTTTCTGTGCAAGACGGCAGAACTGTGCCACATCGTTGTTGCCAGTCCAGTCGAACACACCTTCCTGCTGTTCGTGTATGTTCCAGAAGATGTAGATGCAGATGGTGTTCATGCCGAGGGCTTTACACATCTGAATGCGGTGTTCCCAATAAGCCTGAGGAATACGAGGATAGTGGATTTCTGCTGCTTTCACAACAAATGGTTCGCCATTAAGCAGGAATGTTCCCTTGCCGGCAGTAAATGTACCCGGAGTTGTCTTTGCTACTGCAGAAGTGCAGAAAAACATAGAGAGACATAGGGTCAAAAAGAGTAACTTTCTCATGGTAATATACATTATTAATTATGTTTTCAAGGCGAAGTTATAATATTTTTCTCTGACATCAAAGAATGAGATTATAAAACATTCGGATTTTAACATTTTGTGAATGTTTCAAATTGTGAAATTTAAAATCTTATCATTTAAGCTACGTTAAGCAGCAAGTTTGAAATGTTAAACATTTGGAATAGCCGATAGGTTTTTCGCCAAAATATTTTGTCAGTTTTCACGGCAGCAGTAATTTTAACGCAGAAAGTTAAAGGAAACGTTCATTTTAACATTTAAAGATAGTGAGTTTTCTTTTTTATCAGATAAAATAAACGGATTTAATAAAAATGAATATTATGACACAAGGAAAGAAACGTTTTTACGGAACACTTGCAGTAATAGCATTGGTTTCGGGAATGACAGGTGCCTTTGCGGTATCTGTAGTTCAGAAGAGCGAGAACAGAGAAATGGTGTATTCTGAAGTGCAGAAGGCTTTGTACGGAGAATCGAGTTCAAGCAGTTCGAAGGTATATACTACATCTACTTCGGGTGCGAGTGCCGGAGGTTATGTAGATCTGACTGCAGCAGCAGAGAAAGCTTGTAATGCAGTAGTATATATTAAAGTTGTGATGGGTGGCGAAGTGAAGACCATTGAATATCGCGACCCGTTTGAGGACTTTTTCGGAGACTTCTTCGGCAGAGGCGGAGGTACTCAGCGCAGACAGGTGCAGACTCCTAAGCAGGAAGCTGCCGGCAGCGGTGTGTTGATTTCATCAGACGGTTATATCGTAACTAATAATCACGTTGTTGCTCAAGCAAATGAGATTACTGTAACACTCAACGACCAGAGAGAGTTTTCAGCAAAACTGATTGGCAAGGATGCCGATACAGACCTGGCACTTATCAAGATTGAAGGAAGCGGTTTCCCGACTCTTACCATTGGAAACAGCGATGCTCTGAAGGTAGGCGAATGGGTTCTGGCAGTAGGTAATCCGTTTAATCTGACAAGTACCGTAACAGCCGGAATCGTAAGTGCTAAGTCACGTGGTTTGGGAGCTACACAGGGGGGTATTGAGAGTTTCATCCAGACTGATGCTGCCATCAACAAAGGTAATTCAGGTGGTGCACTTGTGAACTCAAGAGGTGAACTCGTAGGTATTAATGCTATGCTGTACAGTCAGACCGGTTCGTTTGCAGGTTATGGTTTTGCAATTCCTGTAAGCATCATGACAAAGGTGGTTGACGACCTGAAGAACTACGGACAGGTACAGAGAGCACTGATTGGTATCAAGGGTATGACTCTTCACGATTATATCGAATCGCAGAAGGCTAAGGATGAGAAGTTCAAGGCTGACTTCGGCACAAACGAAGGTGTTTATGTAGCTGAGGTGCCAGAGGACGGAGCAGCTGCTGAGGCAGGCATCAAGGAAGGTGATATCATTACTTCGCTCGGAGGCAAGAACATTACTAAGATGTCGGAACTGCAGGAAGCTACTGCCAAGTATCATCCTGGCGACAAGACTCAGATAGGTTTTATACGCGACAAGAAAGAAAAGTCTGCTACAATCACATTCCGCAATTCGAAGGGTAATACCAAGATTGCAAAGGCTCAGACTATGGATGTGCTCGGAGCTGAATTTAAGGAAGTACCTGACGGACTTAAGAAGAACCTCGGCATCCAGGGTGGTGTGATGGTTAAGGATGTGAAGAACGGCAAATTCAAATCTGCAGGTATTCCAAAGAATCTTATCATCCTGAAGATAAACGGCAGAAGTATCAAGAACACTACAGATGTAGAAGCTGCATTCAAGGAAGCACAGACTTCTGATGACCAGACTCTATGGATTTGGGGTAAGATGCCGGACGGAACTACCGTGAGCAAGGCAGTACAGCTGGATAATTAATTTGCAGTTAACGGATTTGAATAAAAGAAATGTCCCTCGAAAGCGTGATGAATGTTTTCGAGGGTTATTATTTTCCAAACAGTTTCTTAATCAGGTCGGGACGACCAATACGACGGAGCTCAGCGATAATTCGCTGATGCTCCTCTTTTTTATACCAGAAGAAGAACTGGCGCTGAGCAAGTTTGTCGCGCTGACTCTTTGCAGAATAAACCGGTTCGAGGGTGTAGGGATGCAGTCCTGTGTACCAGGTCTCAGTAGCTACCGTCATAGGCGTGGGAGTGAAATCCTGTACTTGTTCCAAATGAAAATCGAGTCCCTTGGTGATTATAGCCAGTTCTGCCATATCCTCAGCAGTACTGCCCGGGTGACTGGATATGAAATAAGGTATAATCTGCTGACGGAGTCCGTTACGGCGACAAGTCTCGTCGAAGATGCGTTTGAAGTCGTAGAATAGTTTGAAAGGAGGTTTTCGCATCTGCTGCAAAACCCTATCGGAAGTATGTTCCGGTGCAACCTTTAAACGACCGCTTACGTGACGGGTGATGAGTTCCTCGGTATAACGTCTGTTTGCTGCATTCGTCTTCTCATTTCCTGTGTCGTGAAGCAGAAGGTCATAGCGCACTCCACTACCTATGAAACTCTTCTTAACGGCTTGAATTGCATCTACTGCATGGTATATGTCGAGAAGTCCAGAATGGTCTGTATTCAAGTTTTTGCATATCTGCGGATGAATACATGAAGGACGCTTGCACTTATGACAGATATTCAAGTCTTTACCATGCATAGCATACATATTTGCCGAGGGACCGCCAAGATCGGAGAGATACCCTTTGAAATCCTCCATCTGTGTGATTTGTTCCACCTCACGAAGAATGCTTTCCTTGCTGCGAGAAGTGATGAATTTTCCCTGATGAGCAGAGATGGTGCAGAAAGCACAACCGCCAAAGCACCCGCGATGAAGCGTAACACTATGCTTTATCATCTCGTATGCAGGAATGCGTTTTCCCTTATATTTAGGGTGGGGAAGACGTGTGTAAGGGAGGTCGAACGAACGGTCGAGTTCATTCTGACTCATAGGCTGATATGGTGGATTTACAACTATCCACTGGTCACCTATCTGCTGCAGTATTCGCTGAGCATTATATTTGTTTGATTCCTCTTCTATATGACGGAAATTCTCTGCCTGAGCACGTTTGTTCCGAAGACATTCCTCATGACTATGCAAAACGATATCGTCGGGACGGATGCCTCGTGGAATTTCCTTTTCCGACATAATCATCACAGTCTGTTGCTGCGGATGACGCATCATCAGATTACGGAACAGACGGACATCGATTTCGCAGTCCTGTTCCATAAGCAGACGGGCTATTGAGGTGTTGGTTTTCTCCCCCATACCGTATGTGAGCAGGTCGGCTCCAGACGTGTAGAGGATAGACGGAAGGAGTTTGTCCTGCCAATAATCATAGTGGGTGAGACGACGCAGAGAAGCTTCGATTCCACCTATTAACACAGGCACATCGGGGAAGAGCTGTTTCAGAATCTGTGTATATACAATCGTCGGATAGTCAGGACGTAGTCCCATGCGTCCGTCTGGCGAATAAGCATCCTCGCTACGAAGGCGTTTGTTGGCAGTATATTTATTCACCATCGAATCCATGCAACCAGGTGAGATACCAAAGAAAAGTCGTGGGCGTCCCAGTTTCTTGAAATCGCGGTAATCGCCGTGCCAGTCTGGCTGAGGAACGATAGCTACACGCAGGCCCTCTGCCTCAAGCACCCTTCCGATTACTGCAGCACCAAACGAAGGATGATCCACATAGGCATCACCCGAGAAAAGGATTACGTCCAACTGGTCCCAGCCTCGCAGTTCGCACTCTTTCTTTGTCGTCGGTAGAAATTTATTTAAATCCGGTTTCAAGTTTCTGGTTTTAAGTTTCAATTTTTATTATTTCCTCAGAAATGCCATAAAGGCAGTGACGAGTTGTTGCAGTTGAGATTCGTTCTTCATGCTCTCGAGTGGGAATCCCAGTTTGATGTAGCGCTGTTGACGGTCACTTGCTACAGCTGCTGCATAACCATTGGAATACTGAAGGATTGCGAAGGCATTACCTGTCGGTTGTGGCACATTTACCACTGGAACAGGGTAGCTTCTGTCGTTCATTTCGCGCCATATATCAAAAGTCAGTCCACAACCCTTGACAGTAGTAATCGACTTGTCTGTAACAGAATAGTCACCAATGTTTGCACCACTGATGATAGCCCTTCCTCCCAGGTCTATATACTTGCTGATAAGATGTGATGTGGTGGAATTGAAACGCTTCTGCACGCCATAATATATATCTAAGAAAGGATATTCGCGAAGGATGTCTTCCGCAGAGGTAAAGCTGTTGATGAATGCAGCGTCGCTGATAGATGCAAACGAATGACCTGCTGCAAGGATAGCCCTTCCATGTATGACAGCATAATCGAATGTGTTACCCATGATGACTTTGCCAGCCAATTCTTCACCACTTATTCCGAGTCCTTCTTCACTTGTTTTTCCTGCCTTTTCTTTATTGAAAGACAGCTGGCGTCCGCAGAATCCTGCAAACTTACCATATTGTACTCCCGGGTCGATGTCGAGGTCGAATCCCTGCATGGTTTCGGTATCGATGCTTTGCGGTCCCTCAAGACGAGTAAAACCGTTTACGATAAGGGTAGTGCCACGACTTTCAGGAGCTATGCCTGCAGCCAGTACTTCTGACGGAAAACTCTCGCCGCCGCGGTTTACTGCAGCCACTTTGAAAGAATAGACAAATCCGGGTTGTAGCGGAATGTCGAACGAAGTACCGTTTACAATTGTTCCGTTGTCGAAATCCATCGTACCGATACGAGTATAAACGATATATCGTTGTGGAGTGGCAGTTGGTTCGAGAGGGTCGTTAACAGGTTGCCAACTCAGGTGTGCTGCCTGTTGTGTGTAGTCGAGAGAGACGGAGAAATGACTTACGGGCAGAGGTTGGATTACGTAGTCGCGGCTGTGTTGCCTTGCTACAAACTTCACAATAGTTTTGTAGATAGAACGGCACATGTCAAACTTAAACTTCGGGTCATATCCCAAACGGATATCATAGAAATTCTGGTGCGACAGCAATTCCAGAATGCAGGCTGGAATCTGCGGTTCGCGTGCCTCGCCATAATCACGATTCCATAGTTTTCGTGCCGGCCATCCATATTCCTTAAGGTCGGTAGTCAGATTTGTAAGCAGCATACTTGCCAAATCTCTTGATACGTAACGGTTTAGTCCAGCGCCGGTAAGTCCCTCATTCTGATCTGTCATATATATTGCAAGCGGACCGAGAAACTCCTCATTCAGGCGGAAACCGGCATCGGTATGGAAAGCTATATTCAGTTCAAGAGGCACTCGTCGTCCTTCTGCCTGCATTGGATTATAAACACTTCCGCCCGACAGATAATTGATTGCAGCACTACGGCAATTTATATCGTTCTTATAATCATCATTATCAAACTTTTCGCTGTGAACACTATACGGAAAACCATACCACATAGTAGAATACTTAGCGGCTTCAGCCCAGCGGGGCAGGTTGCTCTGATAGTTCATTCCGCTAATCGTATCACAAATAGCAAAATTGCTCATGCCGCCCCCGAGACGTACAGCATCAGCCGACACAACACCCTTGTGGGCACTCTGATTGGTCAGAATAATCTTATCGGATGAATGCATGCCTGGAGTAAATTCGAATGTGCCGAGATAAACCCATGTGCTGCCACCCATCTGCTGGTTTACATGAAACTCAGTCTTTTCACCTTTATGATAAACGATATAATGTGCATCAGGCACGCTGTTTTCGAACGACTGATAAGCAACATACACAGCATACTGTCCTGCTTCAGGTATGTTCGGAGTCCATTCAGCTACAGACACTTCGTTCTCAGTATGAACAGAAGTAATATAACGGGCTGTTCCGCTGCAGAAAGGAGTATCGCAAGCCTGATAGATTTCTTTGTTTTTTATAAAACCGGCAACAGGCGACACCTTCCATTCGTTTTTCCTGTTCTTAACAGTCTCGGAATATGTTCCACATTGTTGTGGGTTATCGTTGTCGATGATTACTTCGTTATTTTGCCAGTCGCGGTCTCTTGGTGTGAATACCACAGCACCTGCATTCTGCAGCATAGGAATGATATACGGAATAACAAATGTCTGGCTGAAAAGGTCTTCGGTAGTACAGAACAGTTGTGGTCGCTGCCATTCCCATTGATTCTTCTTAGCACTCCAGTAGCGGCCATGACTTTGCCACAAAGACAGATGGCAACCCTCGAGACCGCCGCTGGCAGAGTAGGGGCGCGAAGCATTCTTCACCCAGGGTTCGCCTTTGTACGAATCTTTCCACAGACGCGAATCGTCTATATTTCCCTTGCGGAAGAAATTAGGCACAAGATCCTCTATCTTATGGTCTTCGGTAATAAGAGACAGATTGTAGTTTTTATATTCGTCTGGCAGGAAACTGCGAACGCGGCTATAGATAGAATCCACTACAACCGGAGTGAAATGCTGTTCTTTGAATCCGCCTCCGAAGACTACAGTTACAGTCTTCTCTTTACTGTCTATATCACAATCTTTAAGCGTAGGAGGACTAGTTACTGCATCCCATCTTTGATAGGTTTCGAGCCAGTCGTATAACTTTTGTTGGAGTGTTTGCGCGGAAACCGACATCGCGCAACACATTATATATAATATGGAAAAAAATTTGAGTTTCATTTAGAATTAATTACATATGAATATTTCTGAAAACCTACGAGTTTGTCGTATCTCTCTCCGAAGGGGCGATGATATACATACACCCAGTATTCGTTTTCCGTCTGATGAAAACTGCCTTCAGCCTGCAAGGACTGTCCCACAGTTTCTCCGTCATACACAAACAGATACTGATAATTATACGAACCCTGTTTCAGTGGTTTCACTATCTCGTAGCAATGGTCAATCGGATTGTAAACCATCTTATTATCCTCCGTCAGCAAACCATAGGTGAGGTCACCGTTCAGATATACATCACCTCCTGCAATGGGAGGAACAACCAGTTTGAAGTGAGTATAGAAATAGTCGCTTTCCGTTTCGTTTCTCACGTTTTTGCCGTTACGAATCCAATAGCGTCCGTTCTGGTCTTTATCAAACAGATACCTGTATCGCTGGGCATCATCAAAAAGAGTAGCATGATAATACGGAGCATTATACGTCATTTTGAACACCCTCATAGTCGGCACATATTCATCCAGAATCTCAAAACGGCGGTATTCGTTTCCGCCTTCGAAGATAAGACTCTGATTATGGGTATATACCAATTCTCCGTTTCTAAGATATGATGGTTTTATACCGCTGACACGATTGTCCCATCTGTGGTTTTGCATAATGACAGGATAGAAATCCTCAGCTGGAGTCTGCACTCTATAGCCCTGATAATTAACAGTAAAATCCAGTTGCTGATGCGAATTCCACGTATCTATATCCGTATTTCCGCTTACCTTGATATTTACACTTACCTTCGGTTCCAGCACGGAGAAAAACACCTGAGCCACCAGTTCGTCGTCCTTATCATCATTTATTATGTCAATGCGATAATTGCCCGACAGTTTCAGTTGCACTTCATTATTCGGAATAGTAAACTTATAGTGGTTATAATCCATCATGGTATTCATCGACACATCATAGTCCTCGATTCTCTGTCCGTTGAACCCATTCATATATTCATTCTGAATCAGGTCGCTCTCTGTCCAGTCTGCATTACAATGGATTATGTTGTATTCATATCTCACAAAATTATGCTGAAGGTCGTCGAACGAAACCTCCAGCCAGTTGCTGCCGCCAAAGAGCAGTACAGGCGGTTCGCCCCATGCACCATTCACCTTTGCCTGCAGAGTCTTTATGTTATCTGCAATGGGAGTGGTTACTTGAGCAACGGTCTGAGTTTGTTGTAAACAGAATAATGTAAGCAGTAAAAATGCGAGTTGCCTTTTCATTACATCAATAAATTTCTGCAAAGCTACTCATTTTTCACAAATTGATGCGTACCTTTGCACCATAAATTACAAATGTAAATATGCAGAAAGTTATAGAAGTACACAATGGAGTAGCGCGAAATCCCCTTTTCCGATTCCGCACACCCATCGATTTCGAAGTAAATGCAGGTGAACACATAGCTATTGTTGGTCCGAATGGCGGTGGAAAAAGTATGCTGATAGACATCCTTACCGGAGCCCATCCGCTTCAGCCTATGAATGATGTGAAGTACGATTTCCGTCCTTCGAAGGCAAAGATGGTAAGCGACAATATCAAGTATATGACATTCCGCGATTCCTATGGTACTACCGACGGTACCTACTACTATCAGCAGCGTTGGAACCAGAACGACATAGACGAGACTCCGCTGGTGAAAGACTTGCTCGACGAGTCTTTCCGTATTGCTGAAACAGGACTAATTCGCAAGACTAATTTCGACAAATTCCTGGTGCGCGACGAGAGTGCCGAGGAAGAAGCAGCCCGTCTGGCACAAGAGGATGCAGACCGCAAGGCTATGCATGAAGAATTGGAGAAAGTTCGTCGTCGCCTCTATGAGATGTTCCATCTCGAACTGCTTGAGGACAAACATGTCATAATGCTGAGTTCTGGCGAATTGCGTAAGTTTCAGATGACAAAAACCCTTATGACCAATCCTCGTGTACTCATCATGGACAACCCCTTCATCGGACTTGATGCAGGAGCCCGTCAGCAGTTGCACGACTTCCTGCAGATTCTGACAGACGAGACAAATATCACCGTTATTCTTGTACTCTCGAAGAGCGACGACATACCAAACTTCATATCTCATGTCTATCAGGTGCGCGATATGACGGTTATGCCAAAGCAGACTCTCGCAGAATACCGTCAGTCCGTTTCGCCTGTTCCCAGTCAGATGCTCTCCGACGAAAAACGTGCTGCCATCCTGGATTTGCCTTCCGAGTCAGAACCGCCTTCAACCGATGGAAACATCCTCGAATTCAACAATGTGAATATCCGATACGGCACTCGCACCATACTGAAAGACCTCAATCTCACAGTCCGTAATGGTGAACGCTGGGCTCTATCCGGAGAGAACGGTTCTGGTAAGTCAACCCTTCTCAGCATAGTATGTGCTGACAATCCCCAGGCTTATGCCAACCAAATCACACTCTTCGGACATAAACGCGGTTCGGGAGAAAGCATTTGGGACATAAAACGACACATCGGATATATATCACCTGAGATGCACAGAGCATTCCAGCGCGACATTCCGGCTATCGACATAGTGGCTTCGGGACAGAGCGACATGAACGGACTATACGTAAAACCCAAGTCGCCGGAAGCACGTCAGCGCTGTCTCTTCTGGATGAACATTTTCGGAGTAGCAGAACATGCCGACACTACATTCCTGAAACTCTCCTCCGGTGAACAGCGACTGGTTCTGCTGGCACGTGCCTTTGTCAAAGACCCTGCATTGCTTATACTCGACGAACCTCTCCACGGACTCGACCTGTACAACCGCCGACTGGTGAAGGATGTGATTGAGACCTTCTGTTCGCGTCCCAACAAAAC
>DEJD01000112.1:3136-9132 GCA_002353215.1 Prevotellaceae bacterium UBA2757 | reverse complement strand
AATTTATCTTTGCAAAAAAAATAACAATATATAATGGATATAGCAAACAACAATGAACAGCAGCCCTATGAGTCTGTTAGTTTTGTAGAGGAAATACTGCGTAAGGATTTGGCAGAAGGTAAGAACGGAGGACGCATGCAGACTCGTTTCCCACCGGAACCAAACGGATACCTTCATATCGGTCATGCGAAGGCAATAGCAATAGACTTCGGACTGGCTAAGAAATATGGAGGTGTATGTAATCTGCGTATGGACGACACCAACCCACAGAAGGAAGACACTGAATATGTAGAAGCTATCAAGCGCGACATAGAGTGGCTCGGTTTCAAGTGGGGCAATATATACTATGCTTCCGACTACTTCCAGCAGTTGTGGGATCTCGCTGTAGCTCTCATCAAATCAGGCAAGGCATATGTAGATGAACAGACCAGCGAACAGATTGCAGAACAGAAAGGCACACCTACTCAGCCAGGTACCAACAGTCCGTTCCGCGACCGCCCGGTAGAAGAGAGTCTGAAACTCTTCGAACAGATGAACAGCGGCACAATGGAACCCGGAAAGATGGTGCTTCGTGCCAAAATAGATATGGCAAGTCCGAATATGCACTTCCGCGATCCTATCATGTACCGAGTGCTCAATATGCCACACTGGCGCACAGGCAACAAATGGAATGCATATCCTATGTACGACTTCACCCATGGTCAGTGCGACTACTGGGAAGGAGTAACCCACAGCTGGTGTACTCTCGAATTTGTAAGCCACCGTCCGCTCTACGATCTCTTTGTCGATTGGGCAAAGATTGAGGGTGGTGACGACAAACCGCTCGACGATAACCGTCCACGACAGACTGAGTTCAACAAACTCAACCTTACACATATTTTATTAAGTAAGCGCAATCTGCTCATTCTCGTAAATGAGAAAATAGTAAACGGCTGGGACGACCCTCGTATGCCTACTATCTGCGGATTCCGTCGTCGTGGCTACAGTCCTGAAGGCATCCTCAGCTTCATCGACAAGATTGGTTACACTAAGTTTGATGCTCTCAACGAGATGTCGCTTTTCGAAAGTGCTGTTCGTGACGACCTCAACAAACGTGCTCAGCGTGTAAGTGCTGTGCTCGACCCGCTTAGTCTTGTCATCACCAACTTCCCGGAAGGAGAGACAGAGGTTTATACAGCACAGAACAACCCGGAGAATCCGGAGGATGGAACTCATGAGATTGAGTTCAGCCGCAAACTGTGGATTGAACGTGAAGACTTCATGGAGGATGCTCCGAAGAAATTCTTCCGTCTCGGTCCTGGTAAGGAAGTACGCCTGAAGAACTCCTATATCATCCGTTGTTCTGAGAATCCAGAGGAATGTATCGTAAAAGATGCAGACGGAAATATTATCGAAGTACGTGCTGAATTAGTTCCCGACACAAAGACCGGTCAGGCAAATTCCAACATGAAGATAAAAGGAAAGACTATCCACTGGGTAAGTCAGGACCACTGTCTCGAAGCGGAAGTGCGCAACTACGACCGCCTGTGGCTTGTTGCAAATCCACGCGACGAAGTAGCCAACTACTCAAAGGAACACGGAGATGTTCGTGGCATCGAAGCTATGCGTCCTTTCCTCAATCCTAACAGCCTTGAGATTAAGAAGGCATATGTGGAGAAATGGTTGCAGACTCGCAAACCGCTCGACTACCTGCAGTTCCAGCGCATCGGATACTATAATGTAGATCCCGATTCTACACCAGACCATCTTGTGTTCAATCGCACTGTCGATTTGAAAGCATCAAAATAACAGGTTAAACTATCAATCATAAAACTACAACACTTTGAGAAACGACTATTTTGAAAGTGAGGAATTCCGTGAAATCCTCGATGTCTATGAAGACTCGTTGAAGACTGGCGTTGCGCCATATCTCGACATTGATGACTACTCAGACATTGCCGATTACTACATGAATTCCGACAACTCATCCGAAGCAATAAAATGTGTGGAAACCGGACTTTCCATCTATCCTGATGAACCCCAGCTTCTGCTCATCAAGTCCGGTGCATACATATATCTGCACCGATTTGCGGAGGCAGAGCAGATAGTCGAATCTATTCCGAACGGAAGCAGTGTTGGTGAAGTGCTCTATCAGAAAGCACAACTTCAGTATGCTCTCCACGACAATACAGAGAAAGCCGAGGAGATGTTTACCGACTGGATAGCCATAGAGCGCGAAAACACCAATAATGAAGAGGAAGACCCGGTGCAGCGCGATGAATACATTCGCGACAGTTATATTCATGTCATCACCTCGCTCATCGAACTTGCCCCAAACCACTTCTATGACGAGGAAGTAGTAAAGCGCTGGATAGAACTATATTTAGCCAATTTCTCTCCGCTGGGCAATTTCGACAGCGACCTGATTCTTGCCGACACAGTTCGTGCCGAATGTCTCTACGATATGGTAATAAAGGTATATGGTAACCTGCTTGAAACCAATCCTTACCTCTATCGTGGCTGGACAGTTCTTGCTGCAGCCCAGTTCACCTGCAACCTTCCAAACGACGCAATGGACTCCGCGGAATTTGCCCTTGCCATCGACCCTAAGGATGTTGATGCAATGCTTACCAAAGCCCATTGTTTCATATATCGTGAGAACTATGAAGATGCAGCACCTCTGATTGAGGAATACATCAAACAGACTCACGACGGCAGTCAGTGGCTTGCTCTTGCTTCCTGTTATTCAGAAACCAATAACACAAAAGCTGCTCTGAAAGCACTTCAGAAGGCAGAGATATTCTTCACACGTTTTTCTTCCGACAAAGAATACTATGCCAATGCCTGTTTCGAGATGGCAGACCTCTATTTTTCCATAGGTCATCTCGATATGGCTCGTAAGTATATAGACAAAGCAGTACAGTTGGCTCCGAATCAGGTGGAATTCAACCTGCTCAATGCCACACTCAGGTTGGCTGAGGGTAAGTTTGAAGAAGCCCTTCCTCTTTTCATCGATTACGTCCAGCAGCAGGAAGATGTGGTTGCAGCAATCCTGAAGATAGCATCCCGACTGCTTGCCTTCAAACTGGACTCTGTAGCACTCGAACTGCTTGATATCATTGAACGCGCTCCTGCCAAATTCGATGGCGAAGAAAAGATATATCCTTATAAAGCATACATATATATTCGCAAAAAGGACTACAAGAACGCAGCCCATTACATTAAGTTGGGTGCAGAATTGTGTCCCGACCTCACAAAATGGATTCTTAACGACTACCTGCCCCCAGGCATGTCGCTCGAGCGTTATTACGAGATAATCTCAGAACGCAAATAAGTGTGCTTGACAATTTGTCTATCAGTTCTTGATAGTCAGTTTCTTGGTATTTTTCTTTATTATATTATAAGCTGAGTAAATACCCAGTTCGCCTGCCTTTGACAAATCGAGGATAGCAGCCTCAGTCTGGTCGGAGAGCAGTTTGAGCAGTCCTCGGTTATAGTATGCTTCAGCGAAAGTAGGATTGATGCTGATAGCAGTGTCCAGGTTCATGATGGCATCAGGTATATTTCCGTTGTGAGCCAGATCATAAGCCTTTTCGAAATACTTCATAGCATCGTCCGGAGCCACTTCGTTATACAGTTTCGAAGTCTTCTCCTGTGGTTTTATGAGGGTAGTCTCCACATTTTTGTTCTGCACCTTTCCTCTGATTTCGCTCGAATACTGTTTTGTAGCTTCCTCATCGTCAGCAACCACCAGACTCTGGTAGTCGTCGATATTCTTCTCCGACTGCTTTCTGGTTTTGTTCTTCTGTCGTGAAGTAGCAGTTGCATATCCGTATCGGTGAGCAATTTCCTCTTTAAGCACGTGGTCTTCGTCGCGTCTTGCTCCGTTTATATCTCCGATCTTACGTTTTGCAGCAGCTCGTCTCTGATAACCGTACAGAAACTTAGGATATTCCTTTATAACAGTAGTGTAGTCGCGTATAGCCTCTGCATATTCACCGATATTGTCGAGCAGGGTAGCACGGTTGAAGATAGCCATCATGTCGTCAGGGTCTTTCTCGATGATGAAATTGAAGTCCTCAATCGCCAGATTATCCTCACCCACATTAGCACGGAGCAAACCTCGGTTGTAGTGACCTATGAAGTTGTTCGGGTCAATCGACAGAGCCTGGTCGTAGTCCTGCATAGCTCCTCGGTAGTTATTCTGATGGTAACGGCACAGAGCTCGGTTTATGTAATTGCCTGCATGTTTCGGTTGCAGACGCAGAGCTTCGTCAAACATACTCTCTGCATCCTTGTAGTTTTCCCTTTTCACGAGAAGCATAGCCTTGGCAACCATAGCCGGCACATTATACTTATCCACCTCCAGAGCTTTGTCAACAAACTGTTCAGCCATGATGGTATCGCCGGTTTCCAGTTTTATCTGTCCCTTGATGGTATAACCTTCCGACTGCTTCGGCCATTTCTTAATCATTATATCGCAGATGGAGTCAGCCATTTGCATACTGTCCATTTGCAGGTAGCAGATAGTCAGGTTATGCCACAGAGAACGGTTTCCCGGTTCCACCTCCACTGCCTTGCCGTAGTCTTCCGCAGCACCAGCCAGCTTATTCAGTTTTATCCTTGCGAGTCCTCTCACCTGATAGCTGTTGGGGTAGAACGGATTCTTCTCAATAGCCTTCGTACAGTCAGCCTCCGCCCCGGTGAAGTCGTCCAGATAGAACTTAGCCAGTCCTCTATAGAAATACGGTTCGTAGAGATATGGTTTTGAGTTTATAACCAGGTTGAAATAGTGTATAGCCAGTACATAATCGTCGAAATAAATGGCATTCCGACCTATATCTATCATTCGCGAAGTGTTTATCTGCGCTTGGGCAGGAAACAGCGACGACAGACTCAGCAACAGGCTTATGACTATTTGTTTGGTTTGCATTTATACGAAGCGCTGAACTTATTCTTAGTCATTGCTACAAGTTTCGATTTGAGCATCTGTTTGCGCAGCGGACCCAGATGGTCAACGAACATCTTACCGTCCAGATGGTCGTTTTCGTGCTGAATCACTCTTGCAGGAAAATCGTCGAACCAGTCTTCGTGTTCGTTGAAATCCTCGTCCAGATAGTTCAGCAACACACGTTTCGGACGTTTTACATTTTCGTGGATTCCAGGCACCGACAGACATCCTTCTTCATACGACACCTGTTCTTCGCTCAGCTCTACAATCTCGGGATTGATGAAAGTCTTCAGGTAGCCCTTGAACTCAGGATGATCCTCGCTGATGCAGTCCAAATCCACAATAAACAGTCTGATGGGCAGTCCTACCTGAGGTGCAGCCAGTCCCACACCCTCCGAATTGCGCAAGGTTTCATACATGTTCTTAATCAGTTCCTTCAGGTTAGGGTAGTCCTTTTCTACTTCGTCGGCAACTTGTCTCAGTACAGGTTGTCCGAAAATGTACATTGGTAAAACCATATTATATCAAGTTTTTCTTACTTTCCAAATATTCTTGCAGTATGATGGTAGCCGAGATTTTGTCCACCAGAGCCTTGTCCTGTCTGGCTTTCTTTCCTATACCCGATGCAAGCATGGTCTTGTGTGCCAGCACCGATGTGAACCTCTCGTCATACATCTCAATTTTCTTCTCCGGGTACAGCTTCCGCAGTCTGTTTACGAACGGAGTGATTCTCTTCATATTCTCCGAGTCCTCGCCGTCCATCTGTCTTGGGTAGCCCACCACGATAGTCTCCACCTCTTCCTTCTCCATATAAGCCTTCAGAAAAGCCTCCAGCTCCTTCGTCTCCACCGTCTCCAGTCCGTTAGCAATAATCTGCATAGGGTCAGTCACAGCAATGCCTGTCCGCTTCTTTCCGTAGTCTATGGATAATATCCTCATTTTTAATTTTCAATTTTTAATTTTTAATTCTTCATTTTTAATTGTCAATTATCAATTATGCATTATGAATTATGCATTATCAATACCATTTAATCGAGCTTGAGTACGAACTCTTCTTATCATACTT
>DEJD01000112.1:0-3055 GCA_002353215.1 Prevotellaceae bacterium UBA2757 | reverse complement strand
TTATGTCTTGTGAAGTCCCATCCTGACGAAGCACTGATATTCCAGTTGCTCGACAGTTTTATGCTTCCTGAGAAATTCAGGTTGTGTGTGAACTTATACGGATAGCGCATAGTCTTGATGTTGATGTCTGCCGAACGGTCTTCCGCCATATTGATACCGTATGAGATACTGAACGACCAGGGTAGGTTGAACTTCATATATCCGTCTTCGTCCAGTCCGCTTGTGTCCTCCTTCTGGTTCTTCTGTCTGCGGCGGCTCTTCATCTTGCTGTTGTTCTGGTCGTCGTTTTGGTTTTCGTTCTCTGTAGCTTCCTCTTCCTCCCCGTTTTTCTTTTCCTCCTCGTCTTCATACTTCTTGCCGCCGAAGAGTCTGCCTAATGCCTCCTTGAACTTCTTGAAACTTTGGTTGTTGAACGAATAGGAGATATTCTTGCTTGTACCCTGGAAACGTCCGAATCGTCCGTACGACCATTCTGTTCTGTTGCCTACAACTACATTTCCGTTCTTATCAAACTCATATGCATAGGTAGCAAACACGGCAGCCATGTTGAATGTGAACTTACCGTACTTCAGACGAATTCTTGTGTTCAGGTTACTCCATTGCTGTCGCGTGGCAGCCATATTGTACGAGATATTCGCGCCCAACTCGTCGATGATGCTTATCTTCTTTATACCGGTAGTGTCCTTGTCCGACTTGATTTTCATTTCTATGTTGTTCGAAATGTCGAAGCTCACACTTCCTGTCTTACCCTGACCCGGCACTCCGTATAAAGCTCCTGCATAGGGTGAGTAGCTCACCAAAGTCACATTACCCTGTGTGTCGGTCTTCGTATAAGTGTCGTAATATCCCCACATCGAAGCTCCGAAGTCCGGTGCCCAGCTAAGGCTTACGGAAGGCGAGAACACATGTCGTACCATCTGGATCTTATCTCCGAAAATCTTTCTGTTCGGTTTATAGAAACCATACAGCTTGGTGTTGAACGCCAGACTCGTATTGAAGTCAAACACGCGGTTGAAGCCCCAAATGGTATCTCTCACCACCTTCTGTTCTGCGCGGTCCCATTCCTGCTTCACCTTATGAGTGTACCATCTTTCAGTGTAGTTTACCGACGGAGTCACATTGATATACTTCAGGATAGTAAACGAAGCACTGATAGGGATGCTGTGGCGCATAGCGTTGTTCCAGTCCTTAATGAGGTTCGACTTCAGAATCTTATTCTCCTTTGTCGTAATACTGTTCTGCAGTGCACCGGTATATGACATTGCAATCTTCTCATACCAGCGTTCCTTACCTGCCATTTTCTTTCTCTTGAACGGGTAGAAACGGCTTACCGAGATAGAAAGGTTAGGGAGCGTTACGGCAAGGGTTGAGTCGCGCATATTCTGCGAAATATTCATAGAAGTCGAAATCGACATACCAATCTTCGGGAAAGTGTGCGAATAACTTACAGAAGACGTTCTTGTACTCTGCGAATACGACGTAGGGTTATAGAGCGAAGTCAGGTTGTTCTTTTCGTAACTCTGTGTGGCAAAGTTCACACTGGCTGAGAAATTACTGTTCGGACTTGCCTTAGGGTCTTGCTGGTGGTTCCACTGCAATTTGAAGTTCTTCACCACATTGTAGTCAGGCATATTCTTCTCGCCCTCCTTCGTCACCTGATAGTTGAAATAGATATTACCCTGGTACTTATACCTCTTCTTATAAGTCGATTGGGCACCTACGCCCCACGAACCCTTCGTGAATATTTCTCCTGTCAGTCGCAAATCCACATTGTCGTTGATGGCAAAATAATAACCTCCGTCGCGCAGGTAGAAACCTCTGGTCGATTCGTCACCATAAGTAGGCATGATGATACCTGACGAATACTTGCTCGTGAAGGGGAAGTAAGCAAACGGAATGGCAAGGGGTAGGGGCACATCCTCCACTACGAGCCAAGCAGGACCTGAGAACACGCTCTTTCCAGTATGTACCTTCGCACGACTCAGAGCGATGTAGAAGTGCGGGTGTTCCTCGTCACAGGTAGTATATCGTCCGTGCCTCAGGTAGAGGTCGTCGTCCTGTCCCTTCTTCGACTCCTCACTCGTCAGGAATCCGTCCTCCTGCTGAGTATATACATTCGTGATGAAACCCTTCTTCGTCTTGAAGTTATACGACATAGTCTCCGACTCGTATGTAGCATCTCCCTCCTTGAAGATAGGAGTTCCGTACAACTTACCCAACGAATCCACAGCACCGATTGCATGCACCACCGAACTGTCCATATTCATCTTGATCTCCTCCGACTTCAGTTCTATGTTCGTATAGTTCACCTGAGCATCACCATACAGTATGGCATTCTTATCACCCATAACGAACACCACGGAATCGGCTGCCGTATAAGCCACAGGGGCGTCGAGTGGTGGATCTTTCTTACTTGCATTTATGGAATCCTGGGCGGCAGCAATCGAATCGTTCCACTGCACAGCCTTCCTCGTCTGCTTCACCTCATAAGCATCCATCAGTGAATCGAGAGCGGCAAGCGAAATCGAATCCATCTGAGCCAGACTGTCCTTGCTTATTCCTAACTCGTCGAGAATCCTGTCCGACAACCTCTTCACCGAGTCAGCCTTCAGGTCAATTTCCGACGGCTTCTTCGTAGTGTCAGCCTTAGCGTCCATCGCCTTCTTCAGGGTAGAATCAGCGGGTAGTGAAAGGTCAACAGAATCTGCTGAACCACCTCCGATTGGAGACCGCCCAACAAAAAAACCACCAAAGCCGAACATAGAAAATGAGGCTAAGGCAAGCATTAACACTACCAGTATATATTGTCTGATTCTCAAATCCACTTCTTAAAATCGGCACGAAGTTACGCATAAATCCTCACATTTCTTGTATAAAACATAAAAATTAACCTTCAACCCAAATTATTTATAATAATTTAGTCGAAAACATAAACTCTTTCAAAACATAACAATAAAATTTTTAAGGATGAAAAAACATAAACCGCGTCCTTAAAACCTCTTCCTTGAATCGTGTGTTTTTTTGCTATAACTATGAAATTTTTGTTTGTAAACTA
>DEJD01000087.1:588-9167 GCA_002353215.1 Prevotellaceae bacterium UBA2757 | reverse complement strand
CTTCCTAACTGGCTATCATTCAGCATGAACTACTTCAACGGCACAAAACTCGTTGACTACCAGTTTACCAATGAACGATTTGACCCGAATAACGCTGAAATAATCACATACAATCCAACTACTGGAGCTGAAGTTAAGACAAAAATTGACAACAAAGACTTCTTCAACAACACAGAAAAGGTTGACACTATGTTATTGGGTGAATTCACATTCCCATACTGCTATGTAGGTCTGAATGATGTTTACCCTAACATCAAGGTAACATGTTCAACCAAATTCAGTACACTCGCCTCAAGAGGTCATGTAAATGCATTCGACAGAACCATACGTATAAATGCAATCATTATGCGTCCTGTAGAGTATGACGACTATCTTAAAGAAGAAGAGTAACCTTTAAAATGTAATATGAATATGAAAAATATATTTTCAATGTTTAAGCATCAGTATTTACGCCTGCCGCTCTTTGCTATGATGATAGCATCAGGCACAGCTGCGTTTGCACAAGATGAAGCTGAAGAGCAGGCTCCTGAGCGTAAGCCAGTTAAGGCAACAAAAGTTGTCAAGCAGTATCCTACGGTTACTCTTCACGGTAACGTCATCGACCTTGGAACAAAAGCTCCACTCGCCGGTGTGCAGATTCAGGCTTTAGGCAACAACAAATATACAGCCATGAGTGATGAAGAAGGTAACTTCGAGATTAAAGTGCCTAAATTCGTAACATCACTCTACGTATTCTCACCTGAATATCTCAGTCAGCAGGTTGCTATTGATCCAAGTGATTCTATTGCAACTATTGACATAAAGATGCTCAGTGACAAGTTTAATACGATGTATGATAAGAACACCAATATCACAGCCAGTACCAAAGCTGAAATAGATTCCCGTTATTCAACAATCGACGGAGACATTTCCAAGCAGCTTAATGGTGACGTACGTGCTATTACACGTTCCGGTGTAGCAGAGAATGGTGCATCAATGTTCATACGTGGTCTCAACTCACTCAATGCAAATGCTCAACCACTCATTGTGATTGACGGTATCGAACAGGATATGATGCTTGATCGCACAGCACTTCATGAAGGTCAATTTATGAACGTTCTTGCAAACATATCTCCTAACGATATTGAAAGTGTGGAAGTACTGAAAAACGCCACAGCACTTTATGGTTCTCGTGGTGGTAATGGTGTAATCCTCATCAATACCAAGCGTGGTCGTTCTATGGCTACACGCATCGATGCAAATATTTATGCAGGCGTTCAGCTCATCCCTACCCTTCCTAAGATGATGGATGCTTCACAGTATCGCACATACGCTTCAGAGATGATTGGAACTGTGATGCAGCAGAACAACTACAACAAGACTATCTCTTTCAACTTCCTGAACGATGACCCGAATGGTTTCTACTACAACACATATCATAACAATACTGACTGGACAAAGGAAACTTATAGGAATGCCATTACACAGAATTATGGTATCAATGTCCAGGGAGGTGATGCTGTAGGTATGTACAACCTCTCTATGGGATACATGAAGGCTCAGCAGACAGCGAAACAGAATGATTTCGACCGTATGAATATCCGTTTCAACACAGACATTGAAATCATTCCTATTCTAAAGACCAGATTCGACCTGTCTATATCTCGTGTAAACAGCAACGTATTCGACACGGCTATTCCTGCAGACCTTTCCAATGGAACAATCTCATCACCTACTTTCCTGTCACTTATCAAGGCTCCAATCGTAGCTCCTTATGAATACAACGGAGTTATTAAGGCATACTCAAGTATCCTTTCAAGTTACGATGATATTTTCGACCAACTCAATTCTGTACAGAACGGTCTCGGCACCAAACAGTCTCTGGCCAACCCTACAGCTATTCTTGAGTATGGAAAGGGTGACAACAAGAATAAGAATGAGAATACAAACTTCAACCTGCAACTTGCCCCAACATTGCAAATCAACAAACATTTGAAAGCGACTCAGGTTTTCAGTTATACTCTCATTCGTAATTCTCAACGTTACATGCGTCCATACAAAGGTGTTCCAAGTTTCATCATCGATGGTCTGGGAACTGTATATTCAAAGGTTGCTTCTTTCCAAGCTAAAGAAAATAATATCGTAAGCAACACACGTGTTGACTGGGATAACCTTTACAACGGAAGTCATAGCATCAAGGTATTCGGTGGATTCCGTTACAACAGATTCAAGTATGATGCAACTCACCTCTACACCCAGCACACAACTCAGTCGGACGACAAGAATCCATCTCTCTCTTCCGGATATCAGGGTGTAAATGGTACAGCTGACGTATGGAAACAAATTCAAATATATGTAAATGCTGACTACAACTATCAGAATCGCTATTTTGCTACTGTATCAGCACTGGCTGAAGCAAATAGCCGTTTCGGCAAGAATGCAGGTACAAAGATATTTGGAACAGGTTGGGCATTCTTCCCAAGTGTTCAACTCGGTTGGGTACTTACAAATGAGAAGTGGTTCAAGAAAAACAAGGGTGTTAACTATCTGCGCGTGAATGCAGGTTTCGACATGAGTGGTAACGACAACATCTCAAACTACGCAGCCCGCACAGCTTACTCTTCTGTACGCTATAACAACAACGCCATCGGTTCTCAGTTGACAAACATCGGTAATGACAAGATAAAGTGGGAAACTACTAAGAAGTTCAACGTAGGACTTGAAGGCAACTTTGTTGACAACCGCATCTCTCTTGCATTCAACTACTACATCCATTCGACAACAAACCTTCTCACACTTAAGACGTTCGACAATCCAATTGGTGGTATAAACAACTATTGGACAAACGGAGGTTCTCTGCGCAACCAAGGATTTGAATTCACACTTAGCGGTAAGCCAGTCGTTACTAAAAACTGGAAATTCGAACTTGGCGCTACTGTCGGACATTATAAGAACAAGATTACATCTCTTCCAGACGGTAATTACACATCATCAATCTATGGCGACAAGAACATTCTCACTGCCGTAGGACAACCAGTAGGAGTATTCTATGGTTATAAGACAGAAGGCGTGTTTGCATCTGCTGGCGAAGCTGCCCGTTATGGTGTTTCACACACTAATGCAGAAGGACAGACTACTACAAACCTCTACATGGTTAACTCAGCAGGTCAGAAAGTTGATTTCGCAGCAGGTGATGTTCATTTTGTTGACCAGAATGGTGACGGTGTAATTTCAGAAGCAGACAAAGTGGTTATTGGCAATCCAAACCCAGACATCTATGGTCACATATTTGCAACTCTGAACTTCAAGCGTGTTACTCTCAGCATGAACTTCAACTACAGCGTTGGCAACGACATCTACAACTACCAGCGCGCACTCCTCAACTCTGGTAGCAACTTCTTCAATCAGCAGGTTGCAGAAACTAACCACTGGCGTTATGAAGGACAGCGTACTGACATTCCACGTCTCAACTACGGTGATCCTCTTGGCAACAACCGCTTCAGCGACCGTTGGATTGAAGACGGCAGTTATCTACGTCTGAAGACAATTAACGTCGCATACAAGATTCCTATTCCAACATCATGGTCATGGCTTCAGGGACTTTCTGTATGGGCTGAAGCACGCAACGTATTTACAATCACACGTTACAAGGGATCTGACCCAGAATTCAGCATCGGCAACGGTGTTCTCTATCAGGGCATTGATGCAGGAAACCTTGCACAGGGTCGCTCATTCCTTCTTGGTGTAAAGATTAACCTCTAACAACATTAAAAAATTCACAGCAATGAAAAACAATAATATGAAAAGAGCCACCACTATACTTCTTGGGACTTTTCTTTCAGCCTCCCTTCTCTTCACATCCTGTATGGATGTCGAAAGCGACCGTCAGGCATTTGAGCCAAATCTCAATGAAAAGACAGACTCTGTATTCTATGCATTTGGTATTGCACAAGCTATGCAGCAACTGGCAGACCAGTATTTCTACCAAGGTGAAATGCGTGGCGAACTGGTTAAGACAACCCAATATACAGACAGCATGCTCTCTCAGCTGAAGAACTTCAGCGCGACAATTACAAACAAATACGATTCTGCTTATGTATATTATCGTGTCATAAATAACTGTAACTATTACCTGACACATCGTAACAGAGACTTGCGCACAGGAGCCACCGACGTGACTAAAAACGAATATGCAGCTATACTTGCCTATCGTGCATGGGCATACCTGCAACTGGCACGTAACTATGGCACTGTACCATTCTTTACAGAACCGCTTACAAGCATCTCTCAGATTGATGACAACCAATTCCCATCATACAACATCGATCAGATTGCTAATGCTCTTTGTCCGGAATTAATTAGCTATTCAGGCACTCCAGTACCGAACTATGGTACAAATGTCAATGTAGGAAACACCAATAGCGGAAGTTCTAAATCTATCAACACTCAAAAGATTTTCATTCCTGTAGATGTAATCCTTGGAGATCTCTATCTCGAAACAGGTAAATACAAAGACGCAGCTGACAGCTACTTCAAATATCTGAGTACGACAAAGACTACTATGCCAGAAGTACATACCACATTGAAGATGCGTTCTGCCGACATGTCTTACCCAACCGACATTCTGAGAATCTGGGGTGATAATTATTCTAACATCTTCTCAGCCGGAAACTCTTCAACATGTTTGGATATCGTTTCCTATATTCCAATGGCAGTAAACAAGCTGCGCGGCACAGTCACTAACGTGCCATTATCTTTCGGTTTCGACTACTATGCATTGTCCGCCAGAGATCGTTGGGTTGAAAATGTACAACTCGACAAGTCTCAAGAATATGACAATCTTGTAGCAAATCTTGACTATTGCTACTGGAAGCGTGTAACAGGCGGTCTTCCAGGTCAGAACATTACTTCTGGAAAATATGGCGATATGCGTTCAATTTCCAACATCTACCCAACTCGTCCTACCACACCACTTATTAGTGATGACGACGAAGAGACTACAGAATGGATAAACAAATTTCAAAGCGGAAATATCATACTTTACCGTGTGACTACAGTCTATCTTCATCTTTGTGAGGCACTCAATCGTATGGAGTTGCCAGATGCTGCATTTGCTTTCCTGAAAGAAGGTATTTCTTCAAATCTCACTCTGCCAACAACAACTTGGCTCTCTGACGATGCAAAGAACTACTTCTTGAATACCTTCCTCAACGCAGCCAACGAAGATACATACAAGGCGAACTCACAACCAATCCATGGACATGGACTCGGAGATACAGGTGACGGCAACTACCCAGATGCATCGCCTTATACATTCAAGTCAGAAATCGCACGCAAATTTGCAGAGATTGATGCTATGAGCAATAAAGAAACCATCTACCCTGGTCTTTCTGCACGCATAGCAGCCGGAACAACAACAAAGTCTGACACCATCTTGGCAATGGAAGAACTGCTTTGCGACGAAGAAGCAATGGAATTCTGCTTCGAAGGTAGTCGCTGGTACGATCTGATGCGCTTTGCACGTCATAAGAATCGTGCAGGTCTGCAAGGTAATGCATGGTTGGCAGAAAAGGTTAAATCAAATAATCCAGTTAAGTCGCTGCTTACTGAATCAAACTGGTATTTACCCATGAAAAAATGATTTGACACCCTCAGATTACAATAAAAAATAGAGGAAACTTGTTAAATATAGCGCTATTTTTTGTTTTTTCTCCAAAAAATTTGAAGTCAAACAAAAAATAGCGCTATATTTGCGCACTTATAGTAAAGATTATTATTAACCTATTTTATTAACCATTTAACAAACAAGCATTATGAAAAAACTTTTACTCTCGCTTGTAGCTGTATTCTCTTTCGCAGGCGCTTTTGCCTATGAAATCGGAGATTACATCTACACATCCGACGCAAAGTACAAGGTAGTAAGTGAAAGCCTTGTTCCAGCCATCACGCAATGGAATGGAGCGCAGGATCCTGACGTATGGTCTGTAGTTGCAGAACCAGAAGAAGGCATCACATCTGCATTGGAAAGCCTTGACGGTTCTGAAGGTTCTACCCTTCTCACTACCAACACAGCAACTGAATTTGGTAAGCGCTACGTAGTAACACTCAAGATTAAGGGTGTTGCAGACGGTTCTACATCTACCGCTGCAGGTGCTCAGAACGAAGTCAACGCGTTCCTGACTAACGATGCACCATCAACATCTGGTGTTATCACTGGTACTGCAAACGTTGACTACTTCTTGGTTTCAAACACTCAGAACTTCCTCAACGGCGAATGGTCAGAAATCTCATTTGCATTCGTTGACACATGTACTGAAAACACAATCGGTTCTGACACTCATTACCTCAACATCACACTCGGTCGTCTGACAACAGGTACAGTTGTTGCTGACGCAGAAGTTCGTGAAGTAGAGCAGGTTTACGACACTCGTATCTCTGATCGTGCAGTTGCATTTGCACAGGCTATCATGAACGATCCTAACTTCAGTGAAGGAGCAGATGCTAACGAACTCGAAGAACTTATCGGATTATACAACGAGATGGTTGAATACGGTCAAGCTGATGACATTTCAACAATGGAAGGTCTTATTTCACAGCTCAACGATGCTCTTCAGGGATATATGGATACTAACTCATCAAACTTGTCTGAAAACTTCCAGTATATTGGTATCACAGGTTTCCCAAAGAAGAACCGTGGTAACATTGGTAATGGCGAACAGATTGGCGGATTCATGTTCCGTGGCGACAACTGGTTGCATTCAGATGGCGCAGATTTCCTCAATAAGCAGATTCAGGGAACCTACGGAAACAGTGCTGGTTCTGTAGCACTCTACAGCACTAATCTCCCTGCAGGTAAGTACTACATCGCAGGTGAGTTAGCAAACTCTCTTTGTGACAAGAACTACAACTGGTCTTACACACTCGAAAAGAACATCAAATTGTTCATAGGTTCTGACTCTACTGAAGCTACACTCATCAAGGGTCAGGATTATGTTAAGTTCTATTATGTAGGTGAACTTAAAGAAGGCGAAACATTCGAAGCTGGTTTCTGGTGGGAAGGTCACGATGCAGGTTCTTCATTCAGAGTAAAGAATGTAGAAGTACGTGGATTTGGTGATATTACAGAAAAGATTGAACGCAACAACGCATGGAACACATTCATTGCACAGTGGAATGCTGCAACAAACGCACGTAAGAATGTAATGGACAAGATGAACGATGCTAACTACCCATGGGAGCAGGATTCACTCCAGAGTGCAATCAACACTTGGGATTACCTCTACAAAGCAGTAGATGGTGTATGGATTGATGCTGAAGGCAAGGACACAGGTGTTGCCACAAACGATCAACTCACTGAATGGGCTACTACACAGGGTTATGAATACAAGGAAGGCGTAGATCCAGAATGGATGTCTAAGTACCCACTTGTTCGTGCCTACCAGTATGCAAGTACATATGTTCAGGAACAGAACCAGCCTTACATCGACCTCAAGGCTCTTGTAGTAGAGGCTCAGGCAGCTGTAGAAAATCCTCGCTATGCAAGTTATGACAAGACTGATCTACAGGCAGAGATTACTAATGCAACTAATCTCATAAACAGTACAACTACAGTAAATCAGTCAGAAGAATTCAAGGCTCAGATTGAAACACTCGAGGCTGCTCTTGCCGAACTCAAAGAGAAGGGTGCTTCATTCTACGAGCAGGTTGAACTCGCTGTAATCAATCCTAACTTCAAATTCAAGAAGGAGAACATTGCAGGTGGAACATCAGCTAAGGATGCTTCAGGCGGTTGGGATTCTTACACTACTAACACTTCTGAGTATTGGCGTCTCAACAACAACGATGAAGCATACGTTGGTGGTGGTGTAGCTTCTATGTGGCGTGGTTGGACAGGTAGCCCACTTGGTAGCCTCACACAGGAAATTACTGTAACAAATGCAGGTCACTATACATTCAGATGTCAGGCATACTGTACTGTAGATGGTGGCGGTCAGTCAAAGGCCCAGGAAGTTGTAAACGGTGTAATGCACATCAACATCCAGTATGAAACTCAAGAAATATGGGATCCAGAATTGGAGGAAATGGTTACAGAAGAAGTTGAAATTAGCCGTGATACTACTTACATCTCAGGTATCAAGCTTATCTTCGGATCTGTAACTAATCTTGATGTTGACTCTGTTGACGTTTGGACATCCGGTACTTCTATGGGTGTTTGGACTCCACAGTGGTTCGAACTGAACTACGATAAGGAAACTGAAGGCGAAGAAACTCTCCGCTTCGGTATGGACGGTCTTGACGCAAAGAAGTACAACACTTCTTCTTACACTCCAAATGCTTACGGATTCGGTTCTGTAACAGTAGCTTACGGCGGTCCATCTGAGCAATACTACAAAGATCAGGCTGAATACATCGAAACTGGTGTAGAGCCAGCAGTCATCAACAAGTCTGCTAAGCCTGTAGCTATCTTCACACTTTCTGGTGCTCAAGTTAACTCTTACGTTAAGGGTATCAACATCGTGAAGTACGATGATGGCACAGTAAGAAAGATTTACGTTACCAAGTAATCTTTACAGTATTTGAACTAACAAATATTCTATAAT
>DEJD01000087.1:0-434 GCA_002353215.1 Prevotellaceae bacterium UBA2757 | reverse complement strand
AACGGGAGCGACATGATGCGCCGGTACCTGCCATCTGTAATTAAGAACTCATGCGGAGACGTCATCGTAGCAGACAATGCCTCAACAGATGATTCGCTCCAGATGCTCGCAACAGAATTTCCTGATGTGCGTACCATAGCACTTGCAGAGAACTACGGATTTGCAGAGGGCTACAACCGTGCATTAGCACAAATGCCAGAATACGAATATTATTTATTGTTAAACTCAGACGTAGAGATTCGGCAGCAGGGTTGGGATAAGATACTTACAGATTACATGGACAACCATCCCGAATGCGCAGCATGCCAACCCAAACTACTTGACTTGAAACGTCCAACGCACTTTGAATATGCAGGTGCCTCTGGAGGCTATATCGACAGATTCGGTTATCCCTTCTGCCGTGGTCGCATTCTTGCCACAGTAGAGGAAGACAA
>DEJD01000077.1:6851-12918 GCA_002353215.1 Prevotellaceae bacterium UBA2757 | reverse complement strand
TGCATACTTAGCCACAAGTTTTGCACGTTTTACCTCACGTGCTTTCATTGATTCCTTTGCCATATCTACTTATTTTTTAGCATCTTTAAATGGAAGACCGAATGCTTTCAAAAGTGCATAACCCTCTTCGTCTGTCTGAGCAGAAGTTACGAACGTGATGTTCATACCTGCAATCTTCTCTACTTGATCGATATTGATCTCAGGGAAGATAATCTGTTCAGTGATACCAAGTGTATAGTTACCACGTCCATCAAACTTAGATTCGATACCCTTGAAGTCACGGATACGAGGAAGTGATACACGAACAAGTTTCTCAAGGAATTCATACATTCTATCACGACGCAGAGTTACCATCACACCGATAGGCATCTTTCTACGCAGACGGAAGTTTGAAATATCCTTCTTTGACAGTGTAGTCACTGGCTTCTGTCCTGTAATCTGTGCAATTTCGTTCATTGCAACCTCGATAATCTTCTTGTCAGCAGTTGCCTGACCAAGACCTTGGTTAATTACAATCTTCTTCAATACAGGAATCTGCATTGGTGAAGAGTAATTGAACTGCTTCTGAAGTGCTGGAGCAATCTGCTCAGCATATACATTCTTTAATTGTGCAGTTGTACTCATTAGATTTCCTCCCCTGATTTTTTAGCGTAACGTACTAATTTTCCATTAGCGCCCAATTTACGACCAATTCGAGTAGCTTTTCCTGACTTAGGATCAACTACATTAAGGTTGGAGATGTGGATAGGAGCTTCCTGCTCAATAATACCTCCCTGTGGGTGTGCAGCACTTGGCTTAGTGCTCTTCTTTACTTTGTTGACACCCTCGACTACGGCACGCTGCTGCTTTACGAGAACCGAGAGAACCTTACCGGTCTTTCCTTTGTCGTCACCAGCATTTACATATACCGTGTCGCCTTTCTTTATGTGTAATTTACCCATTTTACTGTAATTCTTTAATAATTAAAGCACCTCAGTAGCCAAAGAAACTACTTTCATATTAGCAGCACGGAGCTCACGAGCTACAGGGCCGAATATACGGCTACCTCTCATTTCGCCAGCATTATTCAGAAGTACACATGCATTGTCATCGAAACGGATGTATGAACCGTCCGGACGGCGCACTTCCTTCTTTGTGCGGACAATAAGAGCCTTAGATACAGAGCCCTTCTTAATTTCACTCGTAGGGATAGCACTTTTCACTGCTACAACAATAACGTCTCCAACAGTAGCGTAACGGCGGCGTGTACCACCAAGTACACGGATACAAAGTACCTCGCGTGCACCACTGTTATCAGCGACAGCTAATCTTGATTCTACCTGTATCATAATGTTTACTTAGCTCTTTCTACGATTTGTACTAATCTCCATCTCTTTGTTTTGCTCAATGGACGAGTCTCCATGATAAGCACAGTGTCACCAACATGTGCATCGTTCTTCTCATCATGAGCATGGTANNNNTTCTTTGTCTTCTGGACAAACTTACCATATATTGGGTGTTTCTCTTTGAATTTAGCTGCAATGACGATGGTCTTGTCCATCTTTTCACTTACAACTACACCCTGACGCTGTTTTCTTAAATTTCTTTCCATGTAGCCTCGAATTATTTATTGAGTTCTCTTTCACGAAGAACAGTTTTCATACGTGCAATATCACGACGCTGCTTCTTAATCTGAGAATTATCTTCTACAGGAGAAATGTTGTGGCCAAACTTTTTGCTTTCGTAGTTGGCTACTTCTGTTTCGATGCGCTCAGCGAGTTCTGCATCGTTAAGTTCTCTAATTTCTGTAATTTTCATCTTAATTAAGCATTTTTGTCGTAATCACGACGTACAACAAACTTAGTAGTAGTAGGAAGCTTCTGTGCTCCAAGGCGGAGAGCCTCCTTTGCAATATCGTATGGAACGCCTTCTATCTCGAAGAGGATGCGTCCTGGTTTTGCAGGGAATACATACTGGTATGGATCACCCTTACCTTTACCCATTCGGACGTCAGCAGGCTTCTTTGTGATAGGTTTGTCAGGGAAGATACGAATCCAAACCTGACCTTGACGCTGCATATAACGTGTGATAGCAACACGGGCTGCTTCAATCTGACGAGCTGTGATCCAGCGAGTCTGAAGAGCCTTTATACCGAAACTACCGAAAGCGAGTTCAGTACCACGGTGTGATACGCCGTTCAAACGGCCACGACCCTTTTGCGGTCTTCTATATTTTTGTCTTTTTGGCTGTAACATAGTTCATCCGATTAATTACGATTTGACTTTTTACTTCTAAATCTTCTATTACCACCATTGCTATTACCTCCACGCACAGTTTCTTTCTGTTGTGCGAAGTTTGGAGCCAAATCCTGCTTTCCGAATTTCTCACCGCGGCAGATCCATACCTTGATACCAAGCAAACCTACTTTTGTGAGAGCCTCAGCAAGACAGTAGTCGATGTCAGCACGGAGTGTGTGGAGTGGAGTACGTCCTTCCTTGTACATTTCTGCACGGCTCATTTCAGCACCGTTCAGACGACCTGAGATCTGTACTTTGATACCCTCAGCTCCTGAGCGCATTGTGTTAGCAATTGCAGTCTTGATAGCACGACGGTATGCAATTTTACCCTCAATCTGACGTGCTATGTTGTTAGCAACGATTGTAGCGTCAAGTTCCGGACGCTTAATCTCGAAAATGTTTATCTGTACATCCTTGTCGGTTACTTTCTTGAGCTCTGCCTTCAGTGCTTCTACATCCTGACCACCCTTACCAATGATGATACCTGGACGAGCAGAACAAATAGTAATTGTGACAAGTTTCAGTGTTCTCTCGATAACAATCTTAGAAACACTTGCCTTAGCCAAACGGGCATTGAGGTACTTACGGATTTTTGAATCTTCGAGGAGATTGTCTCCGAAGCTCTTACCACCAAACCAGTTTGAATCCCAGCCGCGGACAATACCGAGGCGGTTGCTTATTGGATTACACTTCTGTCCCATAATTATTTCTCATCATTAGTTTTAGCGTCCACGAATATAGTTACATGATTAGAACGCTTGCGAATTCTATAACCGCGACCCTGTGGAGCTGGACGCATACGCTTCAGAGTAGCACCCTCATCAACAAAAATCTTTGAGATGAAGAGTTCACCATTTTCAGCTTTGCGGTCGTTTTTCTGCTCCCAGTTTGCAATGGCAGAACGAAGCAACTTCTCCAAGTCCTTAGCAGCATCTTTGCTGTTGAACTTGAGAGTTGCGAGTGCCTTGCTTACTTCCATACCTCTAACGAGGTCAGCAACATAGCGCATCTTACGTGGTGACGATGGAATATTGCGGAATGTAGCAAAGTACTGTGTCTTCTTGGCCTCTTTATATTTGTTGGCCATTAATCGTTTTCTTGCTCCCATTATATAAATCTCTATTTTTCTTTAGTAAGCCTGTTTACTTTTTCTTGTTACCAGCGTGACCACGGAAAGTACGAGTCAGGGCGAATTCACCAAGCTTATGACCTACCATGTTTTCTGTAATGTAAACAGGAATAAATTTGTTACCGTTATGTACTGCAATGGTATGACCCACGAAGTCTGGGGAAATCATTGAAGCACGTGCCCATGTCTTAATAACACTCTTCTTTCCGCTCTCGTTCATACCGAGAACTTTCTTTTCGAGTTTTACGTTAATGTATGGACCTTTTTTTAATGAACGACTCATATTCAGTTAACTTTATTTCTTATTACGTCTTTCAATTATGTACTTGTTTGACTGCTTCTTTGGTGCGCGAGTCTTAAGACCCTTAGCATAAAGACCGTTACGTGAACGTGGGTGTCCACCTGTCTGGCGTCCTTCACCACCACCCATTGGGTGATCGATTGGGTTCATTACAACACCACGGTTGTGTGGACGACGACCGAGCCAGCGGCTACGACCTGCCTTACCAGACGACTCAAGTGCATGGTCTGAGTTGCTAACGCTACCGATAGTAGCACGACAAACTGAAAGTACCTTACGAATTTCACCTGAAGGAAGTTTGATTACGCAATACTTACCTTCGCGTGAAGTTAACTGAGCAAAATTGCCGGCTGAGCGAACCATCTTAGCACCCTGCCCTGGCTTGAGTTCGATGTTGTGGATAACTGTACCCACAGGAATCTTCTCAAGTGGAAGAGTATTACCAAGATCTGGAGCTGCGTCTGCACCAGACATAATCTTGTCGCCAACCTTCAATCCGTTAGGAGCAACAATGTAACGTTTTTCACCGTCAGCATAGAATACAAGAGCAATACGGGCAGAACGGTTTGGATCGTACTCGATTGTCTTTACTACTGCGGGAATTCCGTCCTTTTCTCTCTTGAAATCGACTAAACGTAGAAGTCTCTTGTGACCGCCACCTCTGTAGCGAACTGTGATGCGTCCTTCATTGTTACGACCGCCTGTGCTACGTTTTCCGAAAACAAGACTTTTCTCTGGTACTGATGTAGTAACATCATCGAAAGTACCAATAGCTTTGTGACGCTGACCAGGAGTTACTGGTCTGAATTTACGAATACCCATTTTTTATTAAATGTTACTATAGAAATCGATAGTTTCCCCTTCGGCAAGAGTGACAATAGCCTTCTTATAAGCATTTGTCTGTCCCTTGATTACACCAGCCCTAGTGTAGCGGCTCTTACGCTTACCAGCGTATTTGATGGTGTTGACTGAAACTACGTTAACGTTATACTTAGCTTCAATTTCTTTTTTAATCTCGATCTTATTGGCATTAGGAAGCACAATGAAGCCGAATGTATTATTCTGCTTCTCTGAAACTGCTGTCATTTTTTCCGTTACCAATGGTTTTACAACATATCCCATATCGTGACCTCCTTACTTGTTTAAAGTTTCGTCAATAAGTTTCAACGCATTTTCAGTCACAACAAGAACATTTGCATTCATTACCTTGTAGGTATTGAGTGCAGATGCGGTCATAACCTCGACACGCTGAATATTACGAGTTGACAAATATACGTTCTTTTTTACATCTGACAAAAGAATAAGAACCTTCTTGTCAGCAACTTTAAGATTATTTAACATTTCAGCTGCTTCTTTTGTCTTTGGAGCTGCAAAATCGAAGTCTTCAACTACAACAATTGCATTCTGCTGAGCCTTGTATGAAAGTGCACTCTTACGAGCAAGAGTCTTTACTTTTTTGTTCAGCTTGAACCAATAGTCACGTGGACGTGGACCAAATACTCTACCACCACCACGAAGTACTGGAGACTTGATATCACCACGGCGAGCACCGCCACCACCCTTCTGACGGATGAGTTTGCGAGTAGAGCCGGTAATTTCGCTTCTTTCTTTTGATTTGTGAGTACCCTGGCGCTGAGCAGCGAGATACTGATTTACGGCAAGGTAAATAACATGGTCATTAGGTTCAATTCCGAAGATTGCATCGTTCAGAACTACCTTCTTGCCAGTTTCCTGACCTTTAATATTTAATACTGAAACTTCCATTGCTTACTTCTTGATTTTAATAATTGAACCCTTACATCCTGGAACACTACCCTTAACAAGAAGGAGGTTGTGCTCTGGAATAATCTTAATAACCTGCAGGTTGTGTGTAGTAACCTGTTCGTCACCCATGTGTCCACCCATGTGAAGGTTTTTGAACACACGTGATGGAGTGGCACAAGCACCAATAGAACCCGGCTTACGCAGACGGTCGTCCTGACCGTGAGTTGCCTGTCCTACACCACCGAAGCCCCAACGCTTTACAACACCCTGGAAGCCCTTACCCTTTGAAGTTCCTGTAACGTCAACATAAGTTGCATCGTTAAAGAACTCTACAGTGAGAACATCACCCAGATTGTACTCTTCGTCAAATGTGAACTCGGCCAAGTGTCTCTTTGGAGTTGTACTCGACTTAGCAAAGTGGCCTTTCATTGGTTTGCTTACGTTCTTTTCCTTGGCATCTTCAAAACCAAGCTGAACAGCAGCATAGCCATCTTTTTCTACAGTCTTTACTTGAGTTACAACACAAGGACCTACTTCGATAACAGTGCATGGCAAATTCTTACCCTCAGCACTGAAAACGGATGTCATTCCGATTTT
>DEJD01000077.1:5730-6718 GCA_002353215.1 Prevotellaceae bacterium UBA2757 | reverse complement strand
TTCATCAGAGCGTCAACAGTTTTAGTAGTAGAACTGTAGATGTCGATAAGACGCTTGTAAGTGCAAAGTTCGAACTGCTCACGTGACTTTTTGTTCACGAAAGTAGAACGGTTAACTGTGTAAATGCGCTTGTGAGTAGGAAGTGGAATAGGACCACTTACGATAGCATCAGTAGCGCGAACAGTCTTAACGATCTTCTCTGCAGACTTATCTACGAGAGTGTGGTCATAAGACTTCAGCTTAATACGGATTTTCTGACTCATTGTAATTTTATTTTTATTGTTGTTAAACAGTAAAGGGTATGCAGGCAAAGAGTCGTTTGCTCGCCTGCACCCTAAACATTAATATATTATACCAAATCTGTGCGTCCGTTACACTCAGCAAGTACTTCCTTAGCGATAGTGCTGCTAACTGGGGCATGGTGATCATACTGCATTGAAGAAGTAGCACGACCAGAAGTGATAGTACGCAGAGCTGTTACATAACCGAACATCTCGCCCAGTGGAACCATAGCCTTCACGATACGTGCACCAGAACGTGCATTATCCATACCCTCAACCTGACCACGACGCTTGTTCAAGTCACCGATCACATCACCCATGTTCTCCTCTGGAGTAACAACCTCGAGTTTCATGATTGGCTCCATCAGAACTGGCTTAGCTTGAGCACATGCATTCTTATAAGCCTGACGTGCAGCGATTTCGAATGACAACTGGTCAGAGTCAACTGGGTGGAATGAACCATCGACGAGAGTAACCTTCAAGCTGTCCATTGGGAAACCACCGAGTACACCGTTCTTCATAGCCTCCTGGAAACCTTTCTGAACAGATGGGATGAATTCCTTTGGAATGTTACCGCCCTTCACCTCATCAACGAACTGCAGACCAGTTCCTTCGAAGTCGTCGTCAACAGGACCAACATTTACGATGATGTCTGCAAACTTACCACGACCACCTGACTGTTTCTTGTAAACCTCACGGAGGTTAAC
>DEJD01000077.1:4010-5671 GCA_002353215.1 Prevotellaceae bacterium UBA2757 | reverse complement strand
CGCTTCAGACGGTCGATGATGATATCGAGGTGAAGCTCACCCATACCGCTGATGACAGTCTGTCCGCTCTGTTCGTCAGTCTTAACTGTAAATGTTGGGTCTTCCTCTGCAAGTTTAGCGAGACCTACAGAAAGCTTATCAAGGTCTTTCTGAGTCTTAGGCTCAACTGCGATACCGATCACTGGATCTGGGAAGTCCATAGACTCCAATACGATTGGTGCGTCCTCATCACAGAGTGTATCACCAGTGTGGATATCTTTCAGACCTACAACTGCACCGATATCACCAGCGCTGATTACATCAACTGGATTCTGGTGGTTAGAGTGCATCTGGAACAGACGGCTTACGCGTTCCTTCTTGCCTGAACGTGTATTATAGATGTAAGAACCAGCCTCAACCTTACCTGAGTAAACACGAATGAAAGTCAGACGACCTACATATGGGTCTGTAGCAATCTTGAATGCAAGAGCAGAAGTCTTCTCATCCTCAGATGGCTTACGATCTTCCTCTTCCTTAGTGGTTGGATTTGTACCTACGACTGCCTCTGTATCCAGTGGAGAAGGCAGGAAAGCACAAATATAGTCGAGCAGAGTCTGCACGCCCTTATTCTTGAATGAAGAACCGCAGAGCATTGGAGTACAAGCCAACTGACATGTAGCCTTGCGGATAGCAGAAATGATTTCCTCCTCTGTGATAGTTGAAGGATCATCGAAAAACTTCTCCATCAGTGCATCGTCAAACTCAGCAACTGACTCGAGCATCTTACCACGCCATTCCTCTGCTTCAGCCTTCAGGTTGTCCGGAATTTCGATAACATCGTACTCAGCACCCTGAGTTTCATCGTGCCATACGATACCCTTCATCTTGATGAGGTCAACCACACCCTTGAAGTTCTCTTCGGCACCGATTGGAATAACTACTGGTACAGGATTAGCACCAAGAACCTCCTTCATCTGGCGAACTACTTCAAAGAAGTCAGCACCAGAACGGTCCATCTTGTTTACATAACCCATACGAGGTACGTTATACTTATCAGCCTGACGCCATACAGTTTCAGACTGTGGTTCAACACCACCTACTGCACAGTAAGTAGCCACAGCACCATCGAGTACACGAAGTGAACGTTCTACCTCTGCAGTAAAGTCAACGTGTCCCGGAGTGTCAATAAGGTTGAACTTGTACTTATTACCATTCCAATTCCAATATGCTGTTGTGGCTGCAGAAGTAATAGTGATACCACGTTCCTGCTCTTGAGCCATCCAGTCCATTGTAGCACCTCCATCGTGTACCTCACCAATTTTGTGAGTCTTACCCGTGTAGAAAAGTATACGCTCTGATGTAGTAGTCTTACCGGCATCGATGTGAGCCATGATACCAAAGTTACGGGTCAGGTGCAGATCTTGCTTAGCCATAAATTCTTATCTTTCTTTTTGCTTATTAAACTAATTACCTAGTTGCTTCGATTAGAAACGGAAGTGAGCGAAGGCACGGTTAGCCTCAGCCATACGGTGCATATCCTCCTTACGTTTGAACGCACCACCCTGTTCGTTGAAAGCATCCATAATCTCAGCAGCCAGTTTGTCAGCCATGCTCTTACCAGAGCGCTTGCGTGCAAACTGAATCATATTCTTCATAGAGATAGCCTCCTTACGGTCAGCACG
>DEJD01000077.1:299-3992 GCA_002353215.1 Prevotellaceae bacterium UBA2757 | reverse complement strand
CCACCGATACGACGGCTCTTCACCTCCACCTGTGGAGTAATGTTATCAAGAGCCTTCTTCCAGATTTCGAGTGAAGACTGCTCTTCATTCTTCATCTTGTTTTCTACGCTCTTCAACGCATTGTAGAAGATAGAGTATGCGATACTCTTCTTTCCATCATACATCAGGTTGTTCACAAACTTTGTAACCTTTACGTCTCCGTACACTGGATCTGGCAGGATTACACGTTTCTTTGGTTTTGCTTTTCTCATTTTTCTGTTTTGATTTTACTGTTGATTCGAGGTTGTGTTGCATCTTGTCTCTTCAACGACACACATTATATATATTATATATACGGTATCATTTACTCAACCTTAGCATTTCCAACAAATCAAATCATTTTTCGGTTAAAAACTGTTTTGTTTCGTTCTCCTTAAACAACGGCTCCGGAATTACTTCTTAGCCTTTGGACGCTTAGCTCCGTACTTACTACGACGCTGAGTACGGCTGGCAACACCAGCTGTATCAAGAGCACCACGTACGATGTGATAACGTACACCTGGAAGGTCTTTTACACGACCACCACGTACAAGAACAATTGAGTGTTCCTGCAAGTTGTGTCCCTCACCTGGGATGTAAGAGTTTACTTCCTTCTTGTTTGTCAAACGAACACGAGCGACTTTTCTCATCGCTGAATTAGGTTTCTTAGGAGTTGTAGTGTACACACGAACGCAAACGCCACGACGCTGAGGACATGAATCCAAAGCAGGCGACTTGCTCTTATCCACCAACACCTTACGACCTTTTCTTACTAATTGTTGAATAGTAGGCATTTTGTTAAAATTTTAAATTATATTATTACTATTTAAATTCAAATCAAATAAGCAGCTCACCATTCTCTTTCCACATTCCGGCTGCTTCGCCATCGTAGCCTACCACCATTTTACCTTGTCATCTTACATAAAGGTCATCACGACCCAACATAAAAATCCTTTATGGCAGCCTATTCTACTACAGCATACTTCGTGTTTCGATTGTCCTTACAACCGTGTGCGCAGACAATACTTGCACCCATATAGGGCGCGCACTACTCCAAAAAGTGGTGCAAAGGTACGAAAAATCTGCTGAACAACACAAATCTTGTCCAATAAAAATTGCAAGCCCCCTTCAAAAATACGTAAAATCTATAAAAATTAACTTTATTTAACTCCGAACACCCTAAAAAAACTCTCTAACCTTGAATCAATTCATCATAGACCTGTAAGACCTTCTTAATATCAAACTTGCACACAGCCAACTCATGACTTCGTTCTGCCATAACACGCTTCTCCTCTTCATCAAGTTCTATAAAACGTTCCATAGCATCAACCAACGACTGAACATCACCTTTACGAACAAGGAAACCATTCTCGCCCTCCTCTACAGTTTCCTTACATCCTGGAATGTCAGTAGTTATGATGGGACGTCCTATTGCACACGCCTCCATAAGGGAGCGATTCAAACCTTCTCCGTATTTACTTGGAAGAACCACAACGACATTTCTCCTGCTAACTACATCATTCACTACAGGAACGACTCCTAAATACTTGACGGCACCTTCTTTCTGATTTGCTTCAAATACCTCCTGCGGCACTCCCATAGGAGTATCATAGGCTAAAGGTCCAAGCAATTCAAAAACGGCATCAGGGTACTTCTCCTTTACAATTTTTGCTGCTTCAAGAAATTCCGAATAGCCCTTATCATATAATATTCTTGATACCATCAGGAAGGTAGTGCCCTTGCTAAAATCTGCGGGACTATGTGTGTACTTCTGTAGATTTACCCCCTCTCCTCCCCTTAGTAGTAACAATTTATCAGCAGAAGCCATTTTGTATTCCAATATCTTATCGTAGTTCATTTGGTTAAGAACCAGAATTTTCTCTGCTTTACTGACTCCGTATTTATATAGTTTCAGTCCTAGTGTTTTCACAAACCCGCCACCATCAAACATATAACCAAGTCCTGCAAACATACAAAACACACGCGAACCACACATCTTGGCTGCAATACTTCCGTATATATTAGGTTTTATAGTATAATTAAAAACAATATCCGGACGTTCCTTTCTGAATATTCGAAGATAATCTGCAAAAAGGCGCATGTCGTCAATGGGGTTCCGACTCGACGGATGCATAGACACCTCTATCACGCGAACACCGCAAGGGACCTGTTCTCCTACCTTATCCCAACTGGAATTAGCTGGAGGTGCTACAAGACACACCTCATGCCCCATCTCCAGAAAATGTCTGATAACATCTATACGAAAGCCGAGCAAACCTCCAAGTCGGTTATCACAAAAAAAAACCTTCATATTACACTTCTGTTTTATACAAATACTTTGAAACAACGGTCTCATACTCCAATATATGGGCATCGACCATTCGTTCTATACTAAACAGAGAAGCTCTCTGCTTGCAATACTCTACTATGCGAGTACGATACTCTTTATCCTTCACAAACCTCATTATCAGCTGCGCCAAACCTTCATCGTCATCATCAGAAAAACATAAATCCGGATTACCTATAACCTCAGAGAGTCCTTCCACACGAGTACCCAACACAGGTTTTCCTGCAGCCATAGCCTCAACAGCCGACAGTCCGAACCCCTCCCAATGCGAAGACATAATCCCCATATCAGCCATAGTCCACAAATCGGCTATATCACTTCTCACTCCTAAGAATCTGACTCTATCTTCCACACCCATCTCCGATGCGAGCGACTCACAAAAAACTCGTCGTGTTCCATCACCTACAAACACAACATACACATTCTTAGGCAGTCGTTTCAGCGCACGGATAACGCAGTCTTGGTTTTTCTGTTCCTCAAACCGCGCTACCTGCATCAGTACTATCGCATCCTCAGGTATTGAGCAAGCTGTACGTTTCACAGGCTTTGCATCAGAAAACAGTTTTAAATTTATGCCATTGTCGATGGTTTTCGTCCTCACCTTACCTTTCACTCTATCAGTCATAGCCCGATTCACACCTTCAGATATACATATTATAGAATCATAAAAACTATAGATCCAGCGGTCAGTCCATGTAGTCAGTTTATGATTGAATCGTGTATTTGTAGGATTATGTTCAGTTGTTATAAGCGGCACATGAATACGAAACAGACATTTACATAGAGCAACCCAATACTGAGAAGGAAACAGATGTACATGTATTATATCATACTTTGGACTTCGTTTCAGAAAACGTCCCATCTTCCATACCGCAAGCGGGTTATAAACACTCTTCATCCCCAGACTGAATACCTTTATATTTTCATTTTTCAGTTTTTCTACAAAATACGAGTCATAATCCTGCAGTACAAGGACATCTACATTATGATATTGGGACATTATAGGAATAATATCCGACAACAGGCGTTCTGCACCTCCGATAGTCAATTTATTAATTACTTGCAGTATTCTCATTACAGTTTTTTTATGGAAAAATAAACTCAGTCTTCTCCACATCATATCCATAAATAGTGCGGAAATCATTCTTCATGGAGATAACGGTATAACCAGCCTCGCGCCATTTTTTCTCTCTGCGTGCCCCTTCCTCCAAGTCTGCATGGTCACGGACATCATCATCGGCTACAAGCATAAACGTAGCAGTACGGTACTTCTGATTACTCAGACAGTAATTATGCATAGCCTCATCACCGCTGCTGTTGCCAAACGA
>DEJD01000077.1:0-188 GCA_002353215.1 Prevotellaceae bacterium UBA2757 | reverse complement strand
TTACCCATAGTGTAGTCAACACCTGGGTTATTCCCCTGCTTATTTGACATAAGGCACACATCCATTCCGATAACCCTATCTGGTTCGATACCGAGCGACTCCACCAGAGAACGACAGATGAACCGGTCAGAACCTGAGACGACATAACACGTAAAACCATTATCTTTCAGGTAATCGAACACCTCCAA
>DEJD01000125.1 GCA_002353215.1 Prevotellaceae bacterium UBA2757 | reverse complement strand
CGTGAAATCTGTGTTCGAAAAAAATAATTAAGAATGAAGAATGAAATGTCCTTTTTGTCCTTTGTCCTTTTGGGGGCGTTTATATAAAAAAGCGGGGTGCTGTGGCACTCCCGCTTGAATAGTGAAACACTATTCGCCTTCATAAGATTAATTATCAGATATGTAATTTTTCAGTTTTCAAGAGTTATTGGGTGCAAAGATTCAGTTTTTTCGTTAAATGAAGAAATTTTTCTGGTGAATATATGCGTCAATAAAACAAAAATATGGGTCAATACGTAAATTGTGACGATTTTATCGAACAAAAAAATAAAAGAGAGTAAATATGAAACGGATTATCTTAATGACCTGGCACTCCTTCTGGTGTGAATGCCTGGGACTTAAAGATGAAAAATGGTTAGTGATTAGCGGTTAGCGGTTAGGGGTGATTTATATTTTTTACATTTTTTCTTGGAGGATTTAAATTAAATCCCCACATTTGCATCGAAAAGGTGCAAAAAATGTAGTAACAATACACAAAACGACACTTTGTTAAAGATATGGAAATAAAAAGAGAAATCATCAATGCGTTTAAGCAATGGAAAGACGCCCCTAACAGGAAACCCATCTTGCTAGAAGGAGCACGTCAGATAGGAAAGACATGGGCGATGGAAGCTTTCGGAAATGAAGAGTTTGACTATTGCGTAAGATTTGACTTTGACCGACAGCCGGAACTGAAATCAGTATTCCAAATGACTAAATCGCCAGAGCGAATAGTTAAGGAACTGACTCTTTATTGTGATTATCCCATCATTGCAGGCAGGACACTGATAATTTTCGATGAAATTCAGGAATGCGAAGAGGCTTTGAATAGCTTGAAGTATTTCTACGAAGACGCTCCGCAGTATCACATCATCGCTGCCGGTTCGTTGTTGGGGGTAGCTGTCAAAAAACGTAAAATGACCGTTCCTGTGGGTAAGGTAAAGGTGATGAAGATGTTTCCTATCACGTTCAAAGAGTTTCTGCGTGCAAGTGACTCACAGACGTATGAGTATATTGAATCGTTGGAAGAAATACGCCACCTGCCAGAAGTAATCCTAAACAAACTACGCACAGAATACAGGCGCTATCAAGTATGCGGAGGGATGCCAGAAGCTGTGGTGGCATTGCTTGACAATCAGGGAGTCGGTGCAGTGGAGTCAATTCTACAGGATATCCTTGACCTCTATGAATTAGATTTCGCAAAGTATGCTGAACCTCGTGAGATTCCACGCATACATGCCATCTGGCACTCATTACCTGCACAATTGTCTAAAGAGAACAGGAAGTTCATTTACAAGGTAATTAAGAGCGGTGCCCGCTCAAAGGACTACGAAGATGCACTGATGTGGTTGGAGGATGCTGGTATGATATACCGCATATTCAATATAAGCAAGCCGGGGATGCCGCTCGCGGGCTATCAGGAGACCGATGCCTTCAAGGTATATGCCTGCGACTGTGGTCTATTGCGTCGTTTGGCTCATCTACCAGCAACGGTGATAGTTGACCCAATTGCCAACTATACAGAATTCAAAGGTGCCATAGCTGAAAATGCCGTGCTCCAGTCTGTTATGCCTCTGATGGACAACCAGATACCATGCTACTGGACTTCTGACAGGAAGGCCGAGGTAGAGTTTGTGATACAATGGGGTGAGCAGATAGTACCTGTGGAGGTTAAGGCCGAAGAGAACATCAGCGGTAACAGTCTGTCGGAGTACAACAAAAAATATTCTCCACTATACCGTATCAGATTCTCGATGCAGAATCTGCAATTCAACGGCGGCCTGCTAAGCTGCCCCTCCCCTCTTGCATCATGGCTTGATAAGTTCTTTGGATTATTTGATTAAACATAGTTTATCTGAATATGAGAATGATGTTTTTTCTATTGTTTTTGTTTTTGACTTTTGGAAGTCTGTTTTATGTGTTGTGGCATACGTGGCAGGTGTTGCCGCTACAGGCGGTGTGGCGATGGACTGCCGTAGGGGTGATGGCGGCATGTTTCCTGAGTATGTTCCTTATCTTCGGAGGGATGCTGGACAGATTACCGCTATGGTTGTCATCATCTCTGTATCAGATAGGTACGTCGAGTCTGATTGCCCTACTCTATCTGTTTCTGGTTTTCCTCTGCATAGATGTGCTGTGCTTGGCGAGGGTGTTGCCGTTTGAACTGTTCCGCAGCAACGGAGTGAGTGCCGGGTGCATAGCCGGAGGAATCACATTGTTGCTGGTATTGGGCAACCTGCACCATAATAACAAGGTAAGGGTGCCGCTGACTCTGCAGACGGAGAAGCCGCTGAAGAAAGACTACAGGATTGTGATGATGAGCGACCTGCATCTGGGGTATCACCATCACAGGGGTGAACTGGCACGGTGGGTGGATATGATCAATGCGGAGAAACCGGATTTGATTCTGATAGCAGGAGATATCATAGATATAAGTGTGCGTCCGTTGCTGGAGGAGAATATGGCTGAGGAACTGCGCAGGTTGAAGGCTCCGGTGTATGCCTGTCTGGGGAATCATGAGTATTTCAGCAGGGAGGCTAAGGCAAGGGAGTTTTACAGGGAAGCGGGCATCAATCTGCTCGTGGACAGTTGTACGACGATAGACAATGAGATTTGTGTGATAGGAAGGGACGACAGGACGAACCGCAGGAGGAAGAGTCTGAAGACTCTGGTAGAGGATGCTCCGAAGGGTATGTACACGATTGTGATGGACCACCAGCCCTACCACTTGGAGGAGGCAGAGAGACTGGGTGTGGATTTCCAGTTGAGCGGACATACACACAGAGGCCAGGTATGGCCTATCTCATGGATTACGGACAAGGTGTATGAGTGTTCGTGGGGTGAGTGGCAACGCAACGGCACCCGTTATTATATAAGCAGCGGACTGGGGATATGGGGCGGTAAGTTCCGCATAGGTACTCAGTCGGAAT
>DEJD01000096.1:2946-3395 GCA_002353215.1 Prevotellaceae bacterium UBA2757 | reverse complement strand
ATAGATGTCATGATAGACAATATGAAGTATAAGGAGGCAGGGGACAAACTGAAAAAAAGTATCACTCAGGCAAAACGACGTCGTAAGGATACTTCTGTCATGGATGCACAACTGGAACGCTGCAATAGGGGAGTGCAGGCTCTTCGCGGAACGGACCATGTCGTGGTTGTCGATTCTGTCGTTGTTGACAAACAGACTTTCCTGGCTGCATATAACATTTCCGATGAGATGGGTAAGGTAACTATGACTAATAAAGGACGTACTACGGAATTTACTACCCAACTGGGAAATAAGGTTTATGCTTCAGAACCAGATAAGGAGTCTCTGCAACTTTACACTTACTATCTGGAGAATGGTCGTCGCACAGAGAAAAAACTCGTTGAGGGACTGGACGTAGATGGTGACATAAACTATCCTTTCCTTATGTCCGACGGCAGCACATTGTATTT
>DEJD01000096.1:2242-2897 GCA_002353215.1 Prevotellaceae bacterium UBA2757 | reverse complement strand
AAGTATTATCGTGCAGAGTCTTTGGGCTTTCCATACAACTCTTATGCAAACGACTACATGATGGTTGTAGATGAAGAACGCCACATCGGTTGGTTCGCATCTGACAGGTATCAGCCAGAAGGTAAGGTTTGTATCTATACGTTTATTCCTAACAGTTCGCGACATCCGTACGATTATGAGAATGACCCGCTCCCTCAGATTATTACGGCTGCAAAACTCCGTCCAATCAAAGCTACATGGACAAAGGAAAACGAGGCTGCACGTCAGCAGACTCTGGTGACTATCAAAAATGTTGCTCAGGCGAACAAACCGCAGACTAAGTATGAGTTTACACTTGTTATCAATGACCAGAAAACATATCACTTCTACAGGGAATTCCGTTCACCTCAGGCAAAACTTCAGTGCAAGGAATGGGTGGACAAATCTGCACAACTGAAGGAAGTAGGCAAGAAACTGCAAACACAGCGCGATTCATATCGCAAGAGTAAAGGAAATAATGAACAGTTGCTGAAACTGGAACAGCAATATGAACGCCTCCTGCAGGAAACTGCTGAAGCAGAAAAACTCACCCGCAACCTCGAATTGCAATAACGTTTCACCGTGTTCGACGGTTTCCCCGCCGACTAATCAGTTCTCACTTTTCACTTTTCATTTT
>DEJD01000096.1:1913-2214 GCA_002353215.1 Prevotellaceae bacterium UBA2757 | reverse complement strand
TAATCATAAACGAAGACGGCTCTGTATTCCATCTTCATCTGCGCCCCGAACAGTTAGCAGATAAGGTTATCCTCGTTGGTGACCCGGGCAGAGTTGCTACCGTCGCAGCACATTTCGATTCTAAAGAATTTGAAGTGTCGAGCCGCGAATTCCATTCCATAACCGGTTCATACAAAGGGAAACGCATCACCGTTCTCTCTACCGGTATCGGATGCGATAACATAGATATAGTGATGAACGAACTGGATGCTTTGGCAAACATTGATTTCACCACTCGTACCGAATTGCCCGAGCATCGCAC
>DEJD01000096.1:0-1818 GCA_002353215.1 Prevotellaceae bacterium UBA2757 | reverse complement strand
TACTATGCAGGGCGCAATGATGTTTGTGACCTTGCTTTAGAGGATGCTTTCAAACAGCATATGTCATGGTCGCCGCTGAAACCTGCTCCATACGTGGCAAATGCTGATGCAGAACTCATTGATAGGGTAGCGGGCAATGATATGGTTCGCGGTATAACTATTGCTTGTGGTGGATTCTATGGCCCTCAAGGCCGTCAGATTCGTCTTCGTATTCAAGACCCAGATCAAAATAAAAAGATTGAGGCATTTGAGTACGATGGCATGAAGATATGCAATTTTGAGATGGAGTCGTCTGCCCTTGCCGGACTTTCATCTCTCCTGGGACATAAAGCTATGACCTGTTGTATGGTTATTGCCAATCGCTATGCCCAAGAGATGAATACAGAGTATAAGAATACTATTGATACCCTTATTCAGTTGGTTTTGGAACGTATATAAACAGTGCATTCGTATGGCTAGCAAGAGAGAACAGAATGATACCATTTGTGCTTTGGCAACATCAACTGGAGGGGCCATTGCCGTAATCCGTATTTCAGGAAAAGATTCTTTTGAGATAATGAACCGCATATTCTCAAAAGATATTCTTGATGCAAAGCCAAATACAATTCACTTTGGAAGAATATTTGCACCTTCAATTCCTGCTTCACAAATAGAAATAGTTGATGAAGTGCTGGTTAGTATCTTCCGTGCTCCGCATAGTTATACAGGAGAAGATTCCGTTGAGATATCCTGTCATGGTTCAGAATATATTGTGAAACGCATCCTTGAACTGCTGATTCAGAATGGCTGCAGACAAGCCTTACCTGGAGAATTTACGCAGCGCGCTTTTCTCAACGGAAAGATGGATCTCTCACAGGCTGAAGCTGTTGCCGACCTTATTGCAGCTTCGAATAAAGCTACTCATAAGATTGCTCTGTCGCAACTGCGAGGCGATTTCTCGTCAGAACTGTCTCTCCTTCGCGAACAACTTCTGAAACTAACCTCCCTCCTTGAACTGGAACTAGATTTCTCCGATCATGAAGACCTTGAGTTTGCCGACCGCACAGAACTCCTGCAGCTTGCTCAGACGATTGATAATCGTATCGTTCGTCTGGCACAGTCGTTCGAAACAGGACAGGCTCTGAAGCACGGCATCCCTGTTGCCATTGTCGGAAAGACCAATGTCGGAAAGTCAACACTTCTGAACCGTCTGTTGAAGGATGACCGCGCAATTGTTTCCGATGTACATGGTACTACTCGTGATACTGTTGAAGACACGATGCTCCTGAACGGCATCACTTTCCGTATAATTGACACAGCCGGCATTCGTCAGACAGACGATACCGTAGAACGTATAGGTATCGACCGCACATACCAGGCAATAGAAAAAGCAAAAATCATCCTTTGGGTAATAGATGAAAATCCAACTACTGCAGAAATGGATGATATCCGTAATCGTGCAGAAGGGAAGGCACTTATTACCATATGGAACAAAGCTGACATCCATTCATATCCTCTTGACTCCGAACTCGATGCCATATCCATTAGTGCAAAGAATTGCGAAAACATAGAAACCCTGGAACAAGCTATCTATTCAGCTGCCAACATTCCAGAGTACAACGAAAACGATGTCATTGTTACTTCCGCTCGCCACTACGAAGCCCTTTCTCATGCACATCAGAATCTGCTTCGCGTTCTCGACGGACTTTACTCGTCTCTCAGCGGCGATCTCCTCGCAGAAGACCTTCGACTCGTCCTTTCAGACCTTTCCGACATCACAGGAGGCGCCATCACTCCTCAGGAAACTCTAAACAACATTTTCTCCCACTTCTGCGTGGG
>DEJD01000107.1:4140-4742 GCA_002353215.1 Prevotellaceae bacterium UBA2757 | reverse complement strand
AAGACAGGGAAAGTCGATACCTTCCTCTCCAAGGTAACACTTATGGCAACAGGTGGCACAGGAGCCATCTATGCTACTACTTCCAACCCTTCCATTGCCACAGGCGACGGCATAGCTATGGTTTATCGTGCCAAGGGAAAGGTAAAGGACATGGAGTTTGTGCAGTTCCACCCTACAGTTCTTTACAACCCGAAGGAAACTCACCCGGCATACCTCATCACAGAAGCTATGCGCGGTTATGGTGGCATTTTGCGACTGCCAAACGGCGAGGAATTCATGCAGAAATATGACGAGCGACTCAGCTTGGCTCCTCGCGACATAGTAGCCAGAGCAATAGATAATGAGATGAAGATTCATGCTCTCGATCATGTCTGTCTTGATGTTACACACAAAGACCCGGAGGAAACAAAACACCACTTCCCGAATATCTATGCCAAGTGTCTCAGCATCGGCATAGACATAACTAAACAGTACATTCCGGTAGCTCCGTCTGCACACTATATGTGTGGTGGAATCGTGGTTGACCTCGATGGTCAGAGCACTATCAAGCGCCTCTATGCCGTAGGCGAATGTTCTTGTACAGGTCTGCATGGAGGCAACCG
>DEJD01000107.1:3886-4026 GCA_002353215.1 Prevotellaceae bacterium UBA2757 | reverse complement strand
GCTCAAGATGCCAAGGAAGTGGGACAGATTATGTCAACTTATGTGGGTATTGTGCGTTCAAACCTCCGACTTCATCGTGCCTGGGAACGCCTCGACCTGCTTTATGAAGAGACAGAACACCTCTTCAAGCGCGTGAAACC
>DEJD01000107.1:3461-3788 GCA_002353215.1 Prevotellaceae bacterium UBA2757 | reverse complement strand
TGGAGCGCAAGGAATCGCGTGGTCTTCACTACACAGTCGATTATGCAAAACATGCCTTGGACAATCAGAAAAATCAACAATAAGTATTATGAAAAAGATAGTTTTTTTCCTCTTTACATTACTATGCATCAGCGTTTCGGCTGAGCAGCTGCCACTCGACCCGGCAGTTCGCAAAGGCACTCTGCCCAATGGTCTGACATACTATTTGCGATACAACAACTGGCCGGAGAAACGAGCAGATTTTTATATCGCTCAGAAAGTAGGTTCCATCCAGGAGGATGACAACCAGCGTGGTCTTGCCCATTTCCTTGAACACATGTGTTTCAA
>DEJD01000107.1:2681-3376 GCA_002353215.1 Prevotellaceae bacterium UBA2757 | reverse complement strand
TATAATATAAATAATGTGAATGTAGAGATAGCCGGTGCTCTCGACACCTGTCTGCTCATACTTCATGACTGGAGTCACGATCTGCTGTTGGAAGACACTGAGATAGACAAGGAAAGAGGCGTCATCAATGAAGAATGGCGCGCTCGCAGTTCGGCAATGATGCGAATGTACGAGAAAGCCCTGCCGGAACTCTATCCAGGCAGCAAGTATGGTGAACGCCTGCCCATCGGCAAGATGGACATAGTGATGAACTTCCCATATGACGACCTTCGCAGCTACTACCGCAAGTGGTATCGTCCCGACCTTCAGGCTATAGTCATCGTAGGCGATATAAATGTCGATGAAATGGAGCAGAAAATACAGGCTGTATTCTCCGACATAGCTCCTGCAGCTCCCGATGCAGCCAAGTTTGAGCGTTACCCCGTGCCAGACAACAAAGAACCTATAGTTTCTATTAACAAGGACAAGGAGGAACGTCATAATTCCTTCTATCTATTCTGGAAAACACCTCAGTTCCCGAAAGATGACCATACTACTTACATGACGTTTCAGTTCCTGACCAACGCCATTTTCAGCATGTTTGCAGAACGTGTTGATGACATTCTTCAGAAATCAAATGTACCGTTTATCGATGCAGGATTCTTTCACAATGATTATTTAATTTCAAAGACTAAAGCAGCCTTCACAGGTCATGT
>DEJD01000107.1:937-2532 GCA_002353215.1 Prevotellaceae bacterium UBA2757 | reverse complement strand
TACCTGCATCGCGACAAGGTGAACAGTACAAACTACGTGAATGAATACATACGCAATTTCATTGATCAGGAACCCTGTCCGGGCATAGAAGTAGAGTATGACATGATGACCCACGTTGTGCCAACATACACAGTTGAATTGGTGAATCAGCTTTTCACCCTGATGCCTGATTCCAATCTCGCAGTTGCTATGTTTGCTGCAGACAAGGCGGACAATATTCTGCCAACGAAGGAAGAAGTTCTGAGTTATCTTGCAGAAGTGGAGAAGGAAGATATTCAGCCGCTTAAGGAAGAAGTCAACAATCGTCCGCTCATCGAACAGATGCCTGCTTCCGGCACAGTAAAGAAAATTAAGAACGATAAATTCGGAGCAAAACTCATCCTCCTGAGCAACGGCATCAAAGTGCATGTAAAGCAAACCGACTTCTCACCGAATCAGATTAGCTTAAGCGCCCATAGCTTCGGAGGCAACTCCCTATACAGTGATGATGAATACTTGCAGACCAGCAATATAGGTGGAGTAAAAGTAGGCGGATTAGGCAATTTCAGTGCTACCGACCTCAGCAAAGCTCTTGCTGGCAAACAAGCCAGCGCCAACGCCTTTGTAGGCGCCAATGCCGAAGGCATCAATGGTTCGTGTGTGAAAAAAGACTTCGAAACACTCCTCCAGCTTGTGTATCTCACATTCACAGCTCCACGCAAGGACGAGGAGGCATTCACCTCACTCATTAGCCGAACAAAAGAAAGTTTGCGCAACCAGGAACTGCAACCTACCATCGCTCTTGTAGATACAATAGCAAAAGTAATCTACAACAACCACCCACGCGCTGTGCGCACTCGTCCTGCCGACTTGGATCGCGTCAACTACGATCGTCTTTTGGAGTTGTACCGCGAACGTTTTGCAGATGGAAACGATTTCGAATTCTTCATCGTAGGCGATTGCAATGCCGATTCCATCGCTCCTCTGCTTGCAAAATATATTGGAGCTCTGCCTACACTTCCTGGCAAAGAAAAATACAATATAATCAGTCTTCGCGACCCTGAAGGTGAAATCTATAATGTATTTGAGAAGAAACAGGAGACTCCTCGTGCTCTCGTTCAATTCTCATATCACACCAAGATGAAGCCAACCCTGCGCAACACCCTTACAGTCAGCATGCTCGACCAACTCATGGATATGCTTTACACAGAGACTGTACGCGAAGATGAAGGCGGAGCTTACGGAGTACCTGTACGAGGTAATGTAGTTCGCTACCCTACAGAAGAGGCTTCAATGACTATTTCACTCACTACTGCTCCGGAAAAGCGCCAGAAGATGACCGAGATAATCTATAAAGGCATCGATGAAATGGTGGAAAAAGGTCCGAAGGAAGAAGACTTGAAGAAAGTAAAGGAATATATGTTGCGCTCCCATGCCGAACAACTCAAGAACAATGGTTACTGGATGAGTCAGATGATGGAGTATGCCATTTGGGGCGGCGACGATGTGACACCATACGAGAAGACTCTTAACTCCATTACTACTGCAGACATACAGAAGGCAGCGAAAGCCATCTTCCGCTCCGGTAATCACTGCGAAGTAGGAATGACAAGTCC
>DEJD01000107.1:0-921 GCA_002353215.1 Prevotellaceae bacterium UBA2757 | reverse complement strand
GAATAACGAAAACGAAATGAAGAAATCAGCATTATACATCATACTCTTTGCATTGTGCATAACAAGTAATGTACAGGCACAAACATGGCAGCAGTCGGTAACAGCTGCACTTGATAAGCTGTCGCACGAGTTGGACACAGCTCACTACGACACAGGAATCCAGATATACGACCTGACAGCCAACAGTTTGCTTTGGCGATACAACGACCACAAGGTGATGCGTCCGGCATCCTGCCAGAAACTGCTTACCACCATTACCGCCCTCGATGTTTTGGGTGAGGAGTACGATATTCAGACCACAGCAAGTTGCACTGGAAATATTGTCAGTTTATCATACACAACCGACACCGTTCGGACAATCAAATACCTGAAAGGCGACATCTATATCCGTGGCGGTTTTGACCCTACCTACACCTTCGACGACCTCATGCTTCTTGTTGGGGTAATCAGAGAGATGGGTATTGATTCCATCGCAGGTTTCATCTATGCCGATACGAGTTTCAAAGACCTGCCTCTGCTGGGAAACGGCTGGTGCTGGGATGACAAACCGAGTGTTTACCACCCATTCATCTCGCCACTGCTTTTCGACAGAGGAAGACTCACACCCGAAAGCAGCAAATACCCTACAGACCTGAACTTCAACCCTGCCCTCCACTTCGTGCAGACACTCGCTACACAATTGGCAAAGGAAGGTATCAACTGTCATGGCTATGCCATCAATGCCGACACCCCATTGAATAGTGTGACCGTATATGTAAAGAAGACAAACATACTCGAACTGCTTCCTCGCATAATGAAGAATTCCGACAACCTCTATGCTGAAGCTCTCTTCGCACAACTGTCTCACTCTGAAGCAGGAAACGGTGCCACATACAAGGATGGGGCAAAGGTGGTGAATAGTGTGCTCAAGAAAGCAGGAGT
>DEJD01000080.1:6036-13251 GCA_002353215.1 Prevotellaceae bacterium UBA2757 | reverse complement strand
AGAGAATATGGGTTTCGTGTCTGCAAAGATTGACGAACAGAAGACTGAGGAAACCAAGCAGAAGGTAATTGCTCTGGCTAATAAACTCTAAGGAATTTCAGAGTTGTTGCTATTTGAAGCAACAGTATAAACGGAATGCCGTATTTGAATTTCCAGTGCATGGTCTTGTGATGCCAGGTTTTCATACCTAACCAGGCGCCAATGCTTCCTCCGATAATGGCGAGTCCCAAAAGCGTAGCTTCTGAGATTCGCCATTTTAAGTGTTTTGCCTTCCATTTGTCTATGCCATAGACGAAGAAAGTCATTATGTTTATTCCTGCCAGATAGTATATACAAAGATTCATAACATTTTTTCCAACATGTCAACGGCTTTGGTTATGTCCAACTGAAAGCGCTTGTGATCGCGCAGAAAGTCGGGATTTCCACCAGAAATGGTTTTGTACAATTCAGGACTCATGTCGTCAACATAGGTGTCGATAGCATATTCTATGTCGTCTCTCTGCCAGTCGAGAGTAGAATGAATATACACATTACGCTTCTGATGCAGAAAACTGTATGCTGTCTCTATGCTGTCTTTTGTAATCATTTCCTCGCAAAGTCTAATTTCGTAGAGTTTTTTCTTCGCGAAGGTACACAAAAATATGCATTTTGTCGTATATTTGCAAAAATTAATAGTACATATTAAACTTTAGTCAGTTGAGTTGAAGTGGGATAAGTGAAGTTGAAGTGAAGTAAAATTGAAGTAAAATAGAATTATAATGGGTAAAGAGATGAGATATAGAATACTTTTTGTGTGTCACGGAAATATATGCAGAAGTCCGATGGCAGANNTTTGTGATGAAGGATTTAGTAAAGAAAGCCGGACTTGAGGACAAGTTCCTGATTGAGTCGGCTGCCACATCTACAGAGGAGATAGGTAATAGTGTATATCCACCTGCACGACAAAAATTAGCAGAGCATGGAATAAGTTGTAAGGGTAAGACTGCTCGTCAGATGAATAGTTCTGATTACAACCGCTACGATTTGCTCATAGGAATGGATTCGTGGAATATACGCAATATGAACCGTATCTGTGGAGGCGACCCGGAAGGAAAAATCCACATGCTGATGGACTATACAAACCACCCAGGGGAAGTGGCTGACCCTTGGTACACAGATGATTTCGAAGCTACCTGGCGAGATGTGCTTGAAGGTTGCCAGGCTTTATTGAAAACGATTAAGTGATTCAACTTGCAAAAGTTGAATTAAGTAAGCAGAGTGCTGAGAAAAATTTGCAGGGAGGACTCTCTATGGTGATTATGAACGGAGATGCTTGCCGCTGGCACGTACTCGCTGACCTGCTTTCACTTCCTGAACCATATCCTTCAGTTCTGCAAGAGTAGGAGAGTCGGCACTCTCAACTAGAGGGGTGAGGACTTCGAGTTTTCCCAGTCTCTTCAATACTCTCAAGAGAGAGTCGAATGAGCAGATTTCGCCTTTCTCTATTTTCTTGATTGATGATACTGATACATTAATCTCATCTGACATATCCTGCTGTGTGATGTTCTGTGTCAGACGTTCTTTTTTAACACCCTCGCCAATGAAACGCGAGATTTGAGAGAATTTAAGTGAATAGATGTCTTCCATAGAAGTAGATTTATTATCTTAAGACTCGCAAAATTACAAATTATAGTTTAAACAACAACTAAACGGGAATGAAAATTTTTAAATTTTTTTCATTCCCGTTTTATTATGTAAACTGTAAAGTTGTCTTTTACTTCACAATAATCTTCTTTCCATTGCGGATGTAGATGCCCTTGCTGAGGGTTTGTTCGTCGGTTCCGGCATAACGTCCGTCGAGGGTAAAGATTGCAAACTTAGATGTTTCTGCATTGATGCCTTCAATGCCTGTAGCTGGATCTAATGCTTCAACTATGAGGATGCCTTCGTTGAGACGAGAGGTGTTCCACTGGAATTGTTCGTCGATTACTACATTAGCCAGTTTGGGTGTTCCTTCTGTTGTAGTAGCTTCCCAGAGAACTATTTCGTCACCGAGTTTGAGGGCATGGGTTGTAGGAACAAAAACTGATACGGTTCCGTTCATGGTCATCGTTTTGATGTTCTTGATTCTGACACCATCTGATGCTTTACGAACTCCGGTAGCAAGAATACTGTTTGCACTGAATGTGACATCTGTATTGTTGAAATTCATTGCTCCGGAAGTAGTTGCAGGTGTAGAACCAACCTGAAGTGTACCGTTAATAGTATAAGATGAGTTTGTGAGGTCGCCTGAACCTGTTACTCCTGAGAGGATGGCACCCTGTTGAACTGTCAGAGCACCCTTGCCGAGAAGAGCTCCTGACTTAACCTGCAGTTCGCCCTCGCTGATGGTTACTGTACCTGTGTTGGTCCATTTGCCTGTAACTGTCATCTTGCATGTACCAATCTTTTCGAAGTGTGACTTGTTGGTGCCACCATCATCTCCGATGATACCGTCGAATGTGAAATTGCCCATTGTGCTGTTGCCGACTTTCCAAGTGTTACTGCCTGTTACCGGAGTTTGACTCTTGAAGTCGGAAATAGGCTGGCGGAGACCTCCCTTACCAGTAAGTTTTCCAATCTTGAAGACTTTGCATACATTGGTTACATTACAGTTCTCAGCTATGTCGAGAGTTCCGTTTGGCAGACCGTAAGAGTTGTCGAGTGGTAACCAGATGTTGGTATTTGTATGCTTTACTGTACCTGTGAATTCACTCATGTTTGCTGAGATTCGAACTCGGCTAACCGTGTTGCGAGGGTTGATTGTCAGAGTGCCTTCACCAACTACTTTATTTGTATATGCTGTGTAATATGTGTTGGTGAGGTTCCATGTTCCGGTTCTGCTCTTCGGCACTTCGATGGTGTGGGTAGTTGCCTGGGTGTTGTCCCAGATGGTACCATTCAGCAGTACTACTGTTTGTGCAGGGTTGCCGCTGTTGCAGTCGATATGTCCGGCTGATACGACAAGGCGGGTAAGAGTGCTGTTTGCACCAAATTTAAGTGAACCGGCTCCCTTCTTTGTGAGTAATGTACCTGACATAGCTGCATTCATAAGGAATTCTCCAGAGTTGTTGATTACACCACCTTCTTCACCTATCATCTTCATTGGTGATGCCTGTTCTACATTTGCTGTAGTTTGCAGAACAGCTCCATTCTCCATAGTGAAGAGGTTTGCCGACTTGGTGATTCCGCCAAGGTTACCAGTTGCACTGTACTGGTTGGCCAGAGAAGACACTTTTACTGTACCGCCTTTCAGGAAGTTACCCTTGGTGTAGCTGTTCTGTGTGTTGATGGTTACAGTTCCGCTGCCTTCCTTGGTGAACGAAGCATCACCGTCGATGCTGCCATCACCATCGAAGGTGTAAGTACTTGTGTTGTTAACGGTTACAGATGAAGGGATGAGTTTGTCCTTAATCGTAATAGTCTTGTTTGCAGCGCTTTCGTCGAATGTAACTTGGTCACCAGCTGTGAAATATGTAGGTTCGTTGCCTGCTAATGTGTTCAGGAAGTTTTCGGTCTCTGCAAAGTCCCAGATGCCATTATCGATTCCGTTCCATGTAATATTAGAGGCTTCGCGCATCTTTACGATTTCAATAATCAGTTTGTTGTCCTCCATGTAGATGGTCTTCTTCTGAGTTTTCAGACCTTCGATGATGATGTTTTCAACAGAACCTTTCAAACCGTTTGCGGAGTTAAGTTCAGCTATTACATATTTACCTGGAGCAACATTTGTTTCAGAACCAGCTGGGTGACCAACAAGTTCGATTACAGGACTGAGGTATTCAGGACCAGCTGCGGTCCAAGCACTACCAGCCTTTTTCTCAATGCTTAACTTGTTAAGTTTGAGTATGTCGCAACTTGTTCCTTCGCTGTAGAGGTCGATGATGATGCGAGAACCGAATCCGAGTCCGAGTGAATCGGCTGTAATGGTTCCTTTGCTGTCGGCACCACCTGGACGGAGGATTGAACCATATTCCATAGTGATAGTTTTGAATTCACCACCATTGGAATTCAGTTCTGCGAAACGATGAAGGGTAAGTGGTGACTGCTTCATTGTACCGTCGAAGTTTACTGTTCCGCTCCAAAAACTTGTCTCACCTGTGTGAGCGAAGTCAGCCTTTGGCAGGTTTAGGATTCCATCACCTTGCTTAACCAGTCTGGCATCACCAGCCAGACCACCACCTGTTACGTCGCAAGTGTAGGTCTGATAATTGATTTTAGTACTTGCTGTAGAACATTCGCTTGGTGCAGTACCCTGTACCCAAGAAGGAATGTTGAATGTGAGGATGTATGGTTTTGCACCATTCTCAATGCTTATAGTAGTGCTATTCGTTTCACAAACAATTACATGCTGATTGTTTAGTGTTGCGTTGACAGCTCCGCCATTTGCTATTTCAGTACGTCCATTGAGTGTGAGTGGGGGTGGAGCAACTGTAATCTTCTCCAGTTCTCCGAGGAAGTAACTTGCATGAGGCGGCTGATTGTATCCGCACATCTGCCATACCATCGCATTACGATACTGATGGTCGTGCCAGAGTGTGTAGTTGCGCCACTTTGTAGCTGTCGGAGTAGAGTAGATTCGGATATTGTTGTCTGCTGTGCGCATAATGATTTCCTCGCGCCAGTCACCAAAGATATCACCCTGATAACAAGGAGTTCCCTTTGTATCGTTATTAGTCATAGAACCTTCACAAATGTAGATAGGTGACCAACTGCCATACTTCACTACGCAACCTTCTGTATTCTTGCCATTCAGGTAGTTGAAGGTTTCTTCACAGAGGTCGCCGTCCCAATAGATGCGGAAGTTAGTGTTCACACCTGTAGCACCAAGTCCGCTTACAGCTTCGTTCTTAACAAGGCTTATTGCACCTTCGCGTGCTGAACAACCGAGTGAACCAGGGAAGTCGTTGCAGAAGTTACCAGCCATAGCACGACCATCGTCGTTTCCTGCCACGAATCTGTGGTATATTTTGCTGGTAGTAGCATCACGATAGTTGTTTCCAGGATGATCCTCAAGACATGCATATATCTCAAGACCATGAATGTATGGGTTTAAGTCGCTTACATGTTCTGCATCACCATGTCCGAGACCTGTTGTTGAAAGACCTTTTCCGTTGTCATCGATAACCATAGAACCGAAGACAATCTCGTCGCGTCCGTCTAAATCGACATCGGCAATAGCGTAGTTGTGGTAACCCTGACCCTTCCAAGGACCATTGGTGTTGTTGTACCAGGTCCAACGAACTTCAAGTTTATGTGTTTCAGGATTAACGTCATAAGCTATCATTTTATGACGGGTATAGATACCGCGAGCGAGGAATATGCTTGGCTTGCGACCATCAAGATATGGTGCTCCGAAGAAATGCTTTGAAGAACGGTGACCATAACCATCGCCCCAAGCCCTATTAACAAGGTCATCGTATGCACCACCTGCCTCAAGGTTGTTCGGATTCTCTGAGTTCTCAAGACGTTTTAGCGGATACTCCATGTAGAAATTGTTGTTTGTCAACTGATATGGAATACCTGTTTTGCCATTCACATATACGAGATACTCTGCACCGGCGTGCATGAACCAGTTGGTACCGCCACCAGTCGCACCACGCCAATTCTTGTTCTTGTCTCCAACAACATATGTTTTGCCGTCAGCTGCATGAATTTCTGTACCATCAGCAGCACGGAAGATAGCTTCTGCCATTCCGTCACCATCCCAGTCGTAAGCTACGATGTTCTGCTCATTGTTCTGGAAATCTCCCATGTTAGGTCCGCAGTTAACCCACCACAGACGTTCGCCGTTCTGTTTCAGAGCTTCGAAAATCGTGTATTCGTGAGTTACCTTACCACCTACAGTAGGACCATTCTTCGGGTAAGACTGCTGCATCTCACTCAGGTTGTCGAACTTCATCAGAATTTCAAGTTCGCCGTCTCCATCTACATCGGCACAGCAGGCATCGTTCGGAACAAGTGTGCTGGCAATGTCTTCGTGTGTGAGCTTTATTTCCTTATAGCCGTTTCCCCAAGGAGTTACAGCTGTACTCTGAGCACCTAAGGAGAGTACAGTGCTCTGCTTTGTCTGAAGACCAGACTGGGCAGAACCGTTCCATACCGGTTCGACTGTGTACTTGCTGGAGAGAGTTCCTGATTTGTCTGTGTAGTTTGATACATTCAATGGTGTCTGTGTGATGAGTGTGCCGTCACGATATACATTGTACGAAACATCGTAGTATTCCTCACCGAGAATACGCCACGACAGAAATACACCATTTGATACTTTCATCGCTATCAATCCGCGATCGAGTTTGTCTGTTTTACGCTGTGCGAAAACTGACATTGTCGTAAGCAATGCCACGACAAGAAGCAAAAGATTCCTTTTCATAGTTTTAAATTATGGTTATTTGGGTGCAAAGCTACACAAAAAGTGTATATTATGGAAATACTATATAATATAATGTGTCATTTTTGGTATTTATAGCTAAAAATATATAATTATTGGCTATTAACTATACATTTTTTCCTTGAAAATAAAATCGGCCCATAATGCTCTATTTCTTGTCCAATTATGGGTAAGATGGGTAATTTTGAAATTTTTAGTTGGCTTTAAGTATGTTTATGAGTTTATTTTAGAAATATAAACATGTAAAAATATTGGTAATAGTAAATATTACAACTATTACCTCCGTGAATTTTTGTATTAAATTGTAGGGGTTTTAGCTATTTGAGCGTTTTTTTGATAGTTTCTAACTCTTTTTCTGTGAAATTCTGAGTTATCAGTTTGCTCTCAGCAGTTTCAAATTGAAGACGTTCCTGTAAACGTTGTTTTGCCAGTCTGTACATTTCTTCATGATCGAAGGCGAGTGAGGGAATGCTGTCTAAAGGGAACCACTTAGCCTGTGCTGCATCATCGCCACCCTTTACATCGTGAAGTCGGACAAGGGCATAATAGGCAATAGTGATGATGCGTTCACGAGGGTCTCTGTTTGGGGTACTGAATGTATGAAACTGTTCGATATATGCCCCAGTGAATCCTGTTTCTTCTTTAAGTTCCCGTGCCGCACCTTCTTCGCACGATTCGTCGGGGTTCAGAAAACCACCGGGAAATGCCCATTTACCTTTGAATGGGTCATTTCCCCGTTGTATCAGTAATACCTGCAATTGTGTTCCATCCCATCCGAATATGACGCAATCGGTTGTGACGGCAGG
>DEJD01000080.1:210-5969 GCA_002353215.1 Prevotellaceae bacterium UBA2757 | reverse complement strand
GCAACTGCAGGTTTTCCGCTTACCATATCGGTTCCTGGAGTCTGCTCGAATGAGTAAGGAACACAACGGATGGTAGCCTGAGTGTCTTCCTTGATTTTTGCTTCAGTCTCTGCAGTGCCGTCCCAGTGGCAAAGGAAGAAACCGCCGTCTTTGATACGCTCTTTAAATTCGTCGTAGTTGTCGCATTCATAGATGTGAGCATCACGGAATGCAACTGCTTTCTTGTATATATTGTCTTGAATGTCATCGAGCAACTGCTTGATATGTTGTTCGATACCCTCTACGGAAAGATTCTCTTTTTCGAGAGTGTCGCGACGCATAACTTCTACAAGACCTTTCTCGAGGTCGCGTGCTCCAAGAACGAGACGAACAGGTACACCCTTGAGTTCGTAGTCGGCAAACTTGAAACCAGGACGTTTGTTGTCGGCATTGTCATACTTGACACTGATGCCCATCTTACGCAGGTTTTCAGCAATAGCATTTGCTTTCTCATCGAGCATAGGCATTTGGTCGTTCTTACCGATTGGAATGATAACCACTTGAATAGGAGCGAGTGCAGGAGGAAGTACAAGACCATTGTCGTCGGAGTGAGTCATGATGAGTGCTCCCATGAGTCGTGTAGATACTCCCCATGAAGTAGCCCAGGCATATTCAGGTTTGTTGTCCTTGTTGAGGAATGTTACGTCGAATGCTTTACCGAAGTTCTGCCCGAGGAAGTGGCTTGTACCGGACTGAAGAGCCTTTCCGTCTTGCATCATTGCTTCGATTGTGTATGTGTCGAGTGCTCCGGCGAAACGTTCTGTTTCACTCTTTACTCCCTGAATAACAGGTACTGCCATGTATTTCTCTGCAAAGTTTGCATATACCTTGAGCATCATCTTGGCACGGTCTTCTGCTTCTTCGCGAGTAGCATGAGCTGTGTGACCTTCCTGCCAAAGAAACTCAGATGTGCGGAGGAACAGACGGGTGCGCATCTCCCAACGCATTACGTTGCACCACTGATTGCAGAGGATAGGGAGGTCGCGATAGGAGTTGATCCAGTTCTTATATGTGTTCCAGATGATAGTCTCTGATGTAGGACGAATGATGAGTTCTTCTTCCAGTTTTGCAGCAGGGTCAACAACTACTCCGTCGTGTGTCTCATTGGTTTTCAGACGGTAGTGAGTCACTACGGCACATTCCTTTGCGAAGCCTTCTACGTGTTCTGCTTCGCGTGAGAGGAATGATTTAGGGATGAGCAATGGAAAATAAGCATTCTGCACTCCTGTTTCCTTGAACATGCGGTCGAGGTTCTGCTGCATCTTCTCCCAGATAGCATAGCCATATGGTTTGATAACCATACATCCGCGTACGTCAGACTGCTCTGCCAAATCTGCTTTCACTACGAGTTCGTTGTACCATTTAGAGTAGTCTTCACTACGCTTTGTTAAGTCTTTAAGTTCTGTTGCCATTATAAATAATATTAAAATCTTGTGCAAAGTTACGTAAAAAAGTAAAATGTAAAATGTAAAATAAAAAATAAGTATTACCTTTGACGGAAATTTAAAGAATTTTCCATTTAAATAATTATTAGTTATGAAAAATCTTAAAGTTATTGTTCTTGCACTTAGTGCATTATTGGTTTTCGAAGGATGTCAGAATGCTTCAAACGCAACAAAGGGAACTGCAATCGGAGCTGGTGGTGGTGCTGCTCTTGGTGCTTTGGCTGGTTTCTTGATTGGCGGACGTTCAGGTGGTGGTGCTGCAATTGGTGCTGCAATCGGTACTGCAGTAGGTTCTGGTGCCGGTTATCTCATCGGTAAGAAGATGGATAAGGCAAAGGCAGCAGCTCAGCAGGTGTCAAATGCTCAGGTCGAAACTGTACAAGATGCTAATGGATTGCAGGCTGTTAAGGTTACATTCGATTCTGGTATTCTCTTCAATTCTGGTAGTTCTGCATTGAGCCCATCTGCTCAGAGTTCACTCATCAAATTTGCAAATGATGTACTGAAGAAGAACACAGATATGGACTGTGCAATCCAGGGTTATACTGATAATCAGGGGTGGAGAGGCAGTACTGCAGCAGAGAGTGTTCAGAAGAACCAGGCTTTGTCATTGCAGCGCGCTCAGGCAGTCTCTACATACCTCATCAATCAGGGCGTTTCTTCTTCTCAGATTAAGAGTGTTGAGGGACTTGGCGAAGCTAATCCTGTTGCAGACAATTCTACAACAATAGGTCAGCAGCAGAACCGTCGTGTAGAGGTTTATCTGTATGCTTCTAAGGCAATGATCGATGCTGCAAACGCTGGAACATTGCAGTAATAACTGAAAGTTAAATTATTAAGAAAAATCCATAATGCAATAATATGATAGGCGGAGGAATTGTTCGTAAACTGAAATATTATGCATTATGGATTTTTCATTTCATAAGGTGGACCCTGATACTTTTCTTCGGGTCTTCCATTTTTTTTGTAGTACTCTATCGCTGGGTGCCAGTTCCCTGTTCACCGCTTATGTTTATCCGTTTAGGTCAACAGGTGGTACATGGCGAATCGCCTAAACTGAAACACCAGTGGGTGCCAGCCGATAGCATTTCCACTTATCTTCCGTTGGCTGTGTGGGCAAGCGAAGACCAGAACTTCTTCAATCATTATGGTTTTGACTTTGCACAGATAAAGGTAGCTCTTCAGGAGAGTGCGGACGGAAAACGTGAGAGGGGAGCAAGTACAATCAGTCAGCAAACTGCCAAGAATGTTTTCCTGTGGCCCTCGCATTCTTGGTTCAGAAAGGGCTTGGAGGTCTATTTTACCATTCTTATCGAGACTTTCTGGAGTAAGGAGAGGATTATGGAAGTCTATCTGAATACCATCGAGATGGGTGATGGCATATATGGAGCGCAGGCAGTAGCTCTTGAACATTTTGGAGTGCAGGCTAATCGTCTTACAAAGAACCAGTGTGCTCTGATTGCTGTCTCATTGCCTAATCCGCGCAAGATGAATAGCGCAAATCCGTCGTCCTATATGCGAAGGCGACAATCGTGGGTGTTGCAGCAAATGCGATGGTTAGGTCCTTTTCCTCCAAAAGAATAATAGGATTGCACTCAATGAAGAATGCAATCCTATTTTTTTAATTGTCAATTATCAATTGTCAATTATCAATTAGAATTGGTAGCATCCGACGTCGATGGAAGAGACTGTGCGTTCTTTGCCTAAGCGGTCGGTAGGGTAGATGGTGAGAATGTTGTCTGCATCGGTACCCTTGCCACGAGCTATGCTTCCTTCAGTAAGTTGGAAGTCGTATATGAAATTTTTCGTGTCGAAGGTCTTGAAGTTGTTTGACTGATCTGTTGCCTGGTATGTACAATTTACGAAGTTTTCTGCATATGTCTTTGGTTCTTCTGTGCAGAGTACGCAATTAGTAAATTTGAAATTGAATTCCGCATCTGTTACTTTATTGTTGGGAGTTCCGAATACTTCATCCTTGGCATAACCGGTTATGAAACAGTTTGTCATGCTGAGTTGTTTCAGAGCTTTATAATCGTCGCCATTGCTGCCGTTTGAGAATTCGAGAGCGTGTCCACGTGCTGCTATCCAAGGACAGAATTGTGCTATGGTGCAGAAGTCGAATGTGTATTTTCCGCCAAATACCTCTACGCAGTTGCCGCGGCAGTTGCTAATCTGGGTGTTTGCGATAATTGCAGCACAGTTGTTCAGGTAAAGTCCGTCTCCGCCTACATTATGAATTGTGGAATTGAGCAGGGTGAGTTTTGTGTTGTTCGTATTCTCTCCGTATGCAGAAATACCGTAGCTGCCACTATGTATATCTACATTTTTCAGATAGTTGTCTTTGCTTGAATTATTAAATATGATTCCCAACCATTGGTTGTCGAGACGGTCGTATGGCAGGTAATCGAACATGTGGTCGAGTCTGTCGCCTCTGAGGATTATCTCTTCGTCTGAGCCATCAGCATAGAGAGTGCCGTTGCAGTCTATATATCCGTTCGCGTGGAAGAATAGTCGTGCACCAGGCGCAAGGGTCAGGGTCACGCCTTCGTTTATCGTCAGAGCTCCATAGATGAGGTAAGGTTTTGTAGCAGTGTATGTTGTATTTGCCGTGATGGTCGGGTCGTGAAGGATTTCTGCATCCTGTCCATATACCTTCAGAGGAATGCGTTGTTGTGTTCCGCTTTCAAGGGTAATGACTAGTTCGTCTTTTATAAGAACTGGATCGTTGTTGTTCTGTGGTTTTATGGTTACTTCGATAAAACAGAACAAACTGTCTCCACCATAGAGTTCCAGGTTGTCGAACGAAGTACCGAATTGTCCGTCCAGATTCATTCGGAATCCAGTAGTTGCAGCATTTTCAAGTTTTACGTTCTTGAGTCGTACTCCGTTGTCGTTCCTGTTATAAATCATAAGGGTTTCCGTACTGGAACCAATAGTTGTGAACAGAGTGTCGAATTTGATAGAATCTTCCGAAAAAGTCAGTACTGCACTGCGGTCGGTTGTAAACTGCTCGTCCTTCGAACATGCAGACATGACCAGCATAGCAATTGCCATGCTGCATAATATATAATGTGTAAAAGTATGGCTGATTATTTTCATAAAAATAAAAGTGGTCTATTCTAAAAACGAATAAACCACTTTCTTTATTATATTATGTAAGAGTATTCTTACTTATTTTTTGCTGAGCATGTCGATCATCGCTGCTGCGGCACGGCGACCGTCACCCATAGCGAGGATAACTGTAGCACCACCACGAACGATGTCACCACCTGCGAAAATGGTTGGGATGCTTGACTGCATCTGTTCGTTTACGGCGATAGTGTTCTTGCGACCCAGTTCGAGACCTTCTACAGACTTTGGAACTAGTGGGTTAGGACTAACACCTACTGCAACGATAGCCATATCGATGTCGCGAGTAACAATCTTGCCTTCTACAGGTATTGGGCTGCGGCGACCGCTTGCGTCTGGTTCGCCCAGTTCCATAACCTGAAGCTTAACCTGTGTTACGTTACCCTTTTCGTCAGCGATGTATTCGATTGGGTTGTGGAGAGTAAGGAATTCGATGCCTTCCTCCTTAGCGTGCTTAACCTCTTCAAGTCGTGCTGGCATTTCTGCTTCGCTACGACGATAAGCGATGAATACCTTCTCAGCACCAAGACGCTTTGCTGTACGGCAAGAGTCCATAGCTGTGTTACCACCGCCGACTACCATTACGCTCTTAGCACGAACGATTGGTGTGTCGCTTGCAGGATTTGATGCATCCATGAGGTTTACACGAGTGAGGTATTCGTTTGAAGACATGATGCCAACAGAGTTTTCTCCTGGAATGCCCATGAAGTTTGGCAGACCAGCACCACTTGCTACGAAGATAGCCTTGTAGCCTTCCTTCTCAAGATCCTGTACTGTGATAGTCTTGCCTACGATACAGTCCTTAACGAAGTTGACACCAATCTTGCGGAGGTTCTCGATTTCTACGTCAACGATAGCGTTTGGCAGACGGAACTCAGGAATACCATACTTGAGCACACCACCGATTTCGTGGAGAGCCTCAAATACTGTTACGTCGTAACCAGCCTTTGCCATATCTCCAGCGCAGCTGAGTCCTGCAGGACCAGAACCTACGATAGCTACCTTGATGCCGTTCTTTGGAGCGCACTCAGGAAGAGCCATCTTGCCAGACTGGCGTTCGAAGTCGGCAGCGAAACGTTCCAGGTTACCGATTGCAACAGCCTTGTGTCCCATCTTCAGGTGGATACACTTGCTTTCGCACTGCTT
>DEJD01000080.1:0-182 GCA_002353215.1 Prevotellaceae bacterium UBA2757 | reverse complement strand
TTAGCTGCTTCGAGGAACTGTCCGCGTTCGATGTTCTTAACGAATGAAGGAATATTGATTGAAACAGGACAACCTTCCATACATGATGGCTTAGCACAGTCGAGACAGCGCTTTGCCTCAGTGAGAGCCTGTTCCTTAGTAAGACCGATGTTTACTTCTTCTGTACGTGTAGTAGCACGATA
>DEJD01000118.1 GCA_002353215.1 Prevotellaceae bacterium UBA2757 | reverse complement strand
ATCTCTACGTGTGCTGGTACTGATGAAGATCCTGCGAACTGTGCATCTGAGTGCATACGGCCGAGGGTATCAGTCATACCATAGCTTGCAGGACCTGCTGCCATGTTGTCTGGGTGAAGGGTACGACCTGTACCACCACCTGATGCAACTGAGAAGTATGGCTTGCCTGCAAGTACACGCTCTTTCTTGTATGTACCTGCTACTGGGTGCTGGAAACGAGTTGGGTTAGTAGAGTTACCTGTGATTGATACATCTACGTTCTCCTTCCAGAGGATTGCAACACCTTCGCGTACGTCGTCAGCTCCGTAGCAGTTTACCTTTGCACGAGGACCGTCTGAGTATGCCTTAGTCTTTACAACCTTGAGTTCACCAGTGAAGTAGTCGAACTTTGTCTGTACGTATGTGAAGCCGTTGATACGAGAGATGATCATAGCTGCGTCTTTGCCAAGTCCGTTGAGGATGCAACGAAGTGGTTTTTTACGTACTTTGTTTGCCATTTCTGCAATCTTGATTGCTCCTTCAGCAGCTGCGAATGACTCGTGACCTGCGAGGAATGCGAAACATTCTGTCTCTTCGCGGAGAAGACGAGCTGCGAGGTTTCCGTGACCAATACCTACCTTACGGTCATCGGCTACTGAACCAGGAATACAGAATGCCTGAAGACCGATACCGATTGCCTCAGCTGCGTCAGCTGCGTTCTTGCAGCCTTTCTTCAGTGCAATAGCAGAACCAACTACGTATGCCCACTTTGCGTTTTCGAAGCAGATACGCTGTGTTTCTTCACATGTGATGTATGGGTCGAGACCTGCCTTTTCACAGATTTCGTTTGCCTCTTCGATAGAGGAAATGCCGTTTTCGTTGAGAGCAGCAAGGATCTGCTTCATACGACGGTCTTGACTTTCAAATTTTACTTCTCTAATCATAGTCTGTTTCCTCCTTATTCTTTACGTGGATCAATGCATTTAACAATTCCCTGTTCTGGCTTTGTACGACCGTATGTGCCAGTTACGCTCTTGAGGGCTTCGTTTGCATCCATGCCCTTCTTGATGGCATCCATGAACTTACCCATGTGTACATATTCGTAACCGCATACTTCGTTGTCGGCATCGAGGAACATCTTTGTGATGTAGCCTTCGGTGAGCTGGAGGTAACGAGTACCCTTGAGCTTTGTGCCGTAGAGTGTACCGCACTGAGAAACGAGGCCTTTGCCGAGGTCTTCGAGTCCGGCACCGATTACAAGTCCGCCCTCAGAGAATGCACTCTGTGTGCGGCCGTAAACGATCTGGAGGAAGAGTTCGCGCATAGCNNGTGTTGATTGCGTCGCAAACGAGGTCGGTGTTGAGTGCTTCGAGGATTGTCTTGCCTGGAAGAATCTCTGATGCCATAGCTGCAGAGTGGGTCATACCAGAACAACCGATTGTCTCAACAAGACACTCTTCGATGATGCCTTCCTTTACGTTCAGGGAGAGTTTGCAACATCCCTGCTGAGGAGCACACCAACCGATACCATGTGTCATACCAGAGATGTCTTTGATCTCTTTAGCCTGAATCCATTTGCCCTCTTCAGGGATTGGAGCTGGTCCATGGTTAGGACCTTTGGCTACACAACACATTTCTTGAACTTCTTTAGAATAAACCATAAGTCTAACTGTGTTTTAGTGTGAATAAAATTATTTTTTGTGGAAAAATTAGATTTTCTCTGCAAATATACGAGTATGCGAGTGAAATACAAAAATTATTGAAGAAGTTTTCTCATATTTTATTTAAGGTTGTGCTTTGGTTAGAAAAAAAAGAGTTACCTTCGCGACCTGAAATCTGATTTAAGGTATGAAAGGTTTTATTTTTTCTGTTATTGCAGTATTGGTGCTGTTTGCAGTTGCCGGTTGTTCGGAGACTGGCAGTGTGGGCGGTGCACAGATAAATAAGGTGGCAAGTGCGATGAAGGTAAAGACTGCTGAACTGAAGACTCTGCCTGCTGATGAGGAGTCGGCTGAGGACGGGGAACTGATGTTCGATGTGAGTGTGTCGCTCGATTCGATTGTGGCTAACGAGAATATCGATTCAGCTGCCGCTGTGAAGATTAACAGTTATATCGTTACGAAGATGCTGGGACAGTCGTCGTACCTGTCGGTGAAGGAGGCTATCGATGCATATATTGAGGCTAAGAAGGAGGAGTTTAAGGTGGAGGAGTATCTGATGACCTGCTATGACCATATTATCGGTACGGCTGACGTAGGACTTGCCGGCATCATTAATTATACTTTTCACGAGGATTATTATGGCGGTGGGGCTCATCCGACCCAGTTGGTGACTATTCAGCGGTTTGATATGCAGACGGGTAGGGCACTGAGTCTGTGGGATGTGTTTACAGATTCGTGTTCGAATACGTTGAAGGGAATGCTGACTAAGAAGCTGATGGAACGCGAAGAGGTGAAGACTCTCGACGAACTCCACGAGAAGGGTTTCCTCGAGATGGTGGATATGTTCCTGCCTCAGAATTTTTGGATGGATAAGGATAGTCTGTCGTTTTTCTTCAATCAGTATGATATCGCACCTTATGCACTCGGACAGACTTCACTTTCTTTCAGTTATGATGAACTGAAACCTTATGTGAAGGAGTGGGTGAGGGAGAAAATTGATAATTGACAATTGATAATTGATAATTGACAATTGACAATTAGCGCCCTTATATTCTCGTTATTTCGAGATTCCGAGATTTCGTTATTTCGAGGGGTGCTTATTTAACCACTACTTTCTTTGTTTCTCCGT
>DEJD01000014.1:6293-8495 GCA_002353215.1 Prevotellaceae bacterium UBA2757 | reverse complement strand
TGCACCACATCATGTCGGGCATCCACGCGCAATGCTTGAAGTATGGCAAGGAAGGCGACTATGTGAACTATGTCAAAGGTGCCAATGTTGCCGGCTTCATGAAGGTAGCCAAAGCCATGATGGCTCAGGGTATCGTATAACGGAAGCACGATAATCTAATAATAATTATTCCATTTTTTGAAAAGGAGTGCGCTACTGACGTGGCGCACTTCTTTTTTTATCCCTATCAGTGTATCATATTGTTTTTTTCTTCGTAATTTTGCAGCGTCTATTACATAAAACTGAATAAAGCAAACAACAAAATCAAAGCCATGAAGAAAATCGCTTTCTGCATACTGCTAACAACTGTAGCACAAATGTCTGTAGCACAGGACTGGATGAAGATGCACCGTACAGACGACAACGGACTCGACTGCACTATTCCTATTAAGATTCAACAGGGAATGCAGACAGACATGTCCAATATCGAGGGACTTATCACCACTGATATTCCCAAAGGAGACGGCACGACGTTCAGTTTTCCATTTTACCTCGACGAACTGGACAGCATCAACATAGCCCCCAGTCTTGCAGATTCAGAGAAAGGACACAATAAGTACCGTCCCTTCGTCATGAATATCTTCACAGAAGACATGCAATACATAGAGGATCGCGATGTGTGGATGAACTGCCTGATAACAATAGACGGCAAAGGCGAATACTCCGACTTCTGCGGCACAGGACTTATCCGAGGTCGCGGGAACTCCAGCTGGGACTGGTATGACAAGAAACCATATAAGTTCAAGTTGGACTCAAAATCAAAACTCTTAGGTCTGGAAAAAGCAAAGAACTGGAACCTGCTGGCAAACTACCGCGATGTGACTGACATGATGAACACCTTCGCTTTTGAAACAGCAAGAAGCATGGGTATGCCATTCACCAATCATTCCCGTTACGTAGAAGTATTCCTTAACCACGAATACATCGGTCTGTACCAACTCACAGAGAAGATTGAGATAAAGGCAAACCGCATAGATATGGACGAGACGACCAGTCTTCTGATGAGTTTTGACCAGGACGACGGTCCTGAACTGGCACCTGAGGACGGAGATAACTTCTGGTCGCAGGTATTCAAGCTGCCTATGTGCATAAAATCGCCAGAAGGCTACACACAGGAGCAGATTGATTCCATCAAAGCAGAATTTGCCATTTTGGAAAAAGCTATAAAGACCCGCGACATAGCAAAGGTAAGTGAGTTGATGGACATTCCTTCATTTATCTCTCTGCTACAAATACACGAGTTTCTCTATAACGTAGAAATAGATGCCCCAAGAAGTATCTACGTTCACAAGGCAAAGGACGGCAAATACACCTTCGGTCCTGTTTGGGACTGGGATGCAGGTTACGACTTCGATTGGAGCAACATGACTACAGGTCACACGTTCTTCTCTGACTACCGGGAACTCATCTATGGCACAGACCCTGTGAACAACACAGGTGCTGCATACAGAATAAACAAGTTCTGGCTCTCGTTGTTTGAAAATGCCACTTTCGTGCAGCAATACAAGGAAGCATGGCAACGTCATACAGCAGCAGTAGTAGAACAGAACTGGGCAGAGACAATGAAATATGCCGACGCACTGAAAAAGGAAGGAGCATACGACAGAGACATCGAACGCTGGCCTATGACAGAAGACAGCTGGTGGAACACAAAAACATTCTATCCTGCAACAGAATTAAAAAAGATGGAAGAATGGATTAGAAACCGCAAGAGCTATCTGGACGAAGTAATTGCAGGCTATCCTGACGGTAATGACGAGATTGTACCGCTCGACATAAACGTAGTGAAGACAATCAAGAAAACACAAGCAGTTGCATTCTACAGCGGATATGATCAGTCGGGCTCTATAGATATCACTCAAAGCGACATCACCTCTGCTCTTGGCGGAACACCTACAAGCCTTGTACCACTGAATTCAAACGGAGAAGAAGGCAACAATACCGCTGCCAAAACCTATGGAGCATGGTTTGACGAAGACGGTGACACCAACTCATGGGGTTCTGGACACGTATATATCGAAAGCAACAACCTATACAGCTGGAATTTCGGTTGCCACCCACAGAACTGCAAGGCTGGCGACAAACATATCGTAACGATGCAATATCGTCGCGGAAACAATGCAGTAAATGTGGAAGTCACTTTTAATGTGAACTGAACATTTT
>DEJD01000014.1:5895-6229 GCA_002353215.1 Prevotellaceae bacterium UBA2757 | reverse complement strand
TGTATTACTATCGTTTTACGAACTTCAGCTGACAACGGTTGTCATTGTTGCTGCTAACCTTTGCCACATAAACTCCGTTTGCGAGGTCTGCAAGAGATACCGATGCAGAACCATATACATCAGTTGAGGTTGAATAAACCCTCTGTCCAGCTGCGTTGAAAACATCTACTGCAACAGTCATCGGCGAGTCTGCCGTGATAGCAAGAACAGTTCCTGAGTAGGCAATATGCAAGTCGCCATCAGACTTGACTTCGCGAACGGCATCAGGCTGTGGCGGAGTCGGTTCTGGACGGAACTGCTCGAAGGCAGTTGCATAGGAAGTCAGTATGTTAGA
>DEJD01000014.1:4908-5817 GCA_002353215.1 Prevotellaceae bacterium UBA2757 | reverse complement strand
AGTATCGCTCCATGCACCATCAGCAGCAGTAAGCATTACGACCTCATCATCAGCATTGCCCAACTTGAAACCAGTATGAATCTGACTTTCCGGCAACAACTGGTCAGCCCATATCACCATATATCCGTGAGCAGGAATTATGGTAGAATATGTAGCCATCACCTCAGAAGCTACAGGAATCTGATATTTCTGCGGTTTCTTCAGATTATCCGATATGTACATACCAGCTATGTCTATATCCTTATCTGTAGTGTTATAAAGCTCAATCCAGTCGTTCTTCTTGAAATACTCGTTCAGATAAACCGAATTGGCAGCGCTTACCTCGTTAATCTTCACAGGTGTAGCTCCTGCAGCGATGAGTTCGTCGTCAGTGAGCGGTTCCCATACAGCCTGTAATTTAACATCCTCAGCCGATGTAATCTCATATTCCTGCTCAGTGGATACAACCTCCATCTCTTCACTTGCATCCTGAATACTGAGTTCTGCATTCCAATAGATATCTGTAGAGTTGCTTGCATTATTATGAAGTTCTACAGCAATACAGTTATTTCCATTACGGAAGAGCGAAGGATCGAGAATCATTGTTTCGTTATCAGGGTTATTACGTGCAAAGCTGCTGGCATAGGTATCATAATCAATAGTTCCTGTTGGCATGTTATATCGTCCTGCCTCTGTACCGTTTACATACACTACGAATCCGTCGTCAGCAACCCAGTCGAGTTGATATACTTTATCATCAGACACTTTATCAAGTGTTATCTTCTTACGCAGATAATAGGTTGGCAGATATCCCTTTGTAGTAGTAACTATTTCCGGATGCTGGTTATTATTGTCGTAACCGATAGGAGTTTCACCCGATGACCACTGAGAATCAGAGTAATTTACCGCTTTCCAGTTTCCGGTTATGCT
>DEJD01000014.1:3962-4882 GCA_002353215.1 Prevotellaceae bacterium UBA2757 | reverse complement strand
CCGCCATCATAATATTTCCATTCAGAACCCATTGGGAAGACTACAGTAGAAACAGAGCCGCCTTGAGCGCTCCACCCTGCAAACTTATAACCGGCAGGAGCTTCGGCACGAAGTGTTATAGGGAGGAAGAGCGAACCACTGAACTTACCTGTCGGAACAGGCTGGTCGTTCAGCAAGATACGTCCCTCATCGATATTGCTTGAGAGAGATGCCTTGAAACGAGATTCTTCATCGAGCCATAAGAAGTACTGGAGATGGTCAATCAGCGGAGTCTGACGAGATGCAAAATTATTGATAATGTCATTAGCTGTACCCCACGGATTCACATAGCCGCCTTGAGCAAGCTGGGTAGCTCGATTGTAGATCACATCACTGGTCAAATCCGGGGTGAAAACCGAACCTGCCACGAGACAGTATGCATCGACAAACTTCTTCTGGAACTCACTATTTTGAAGCATATTTGCGAAAATGGTTGCGAACTTAATCTCCAAAGTAAGGCGTCGCCCTTCTATACTCTGATTCTTTGAATAGTCATATCCGTGAAGAGTATCGAATTGATAATTCTGTTTTCGCCAGAATTCATAGAACGGAGTTGAAGTAGAAAGGGCTCCGTCAAGGTCGAAGAATACGAAGTGGAACTTACCATCCTCCTGACTACGGAAACCTTTCACGTTGTTTTGTGGCCAGTCCCAGTTTCCTATATAGAACTGGATAGCCATATAGTTGATATAGTTATCCATATCAACCAAGTTGGAAATCTCTGAATAGGCAGATTCGTCAGCTGCATTAGCAGAGAGTTCGTACCAACGCTGGAAACTTTCCTCTGTGCCTCGCATCTGCACATAACCTGAGTCTGGACAGATCTCAAACTGATCAATCAAGTCGGTATCGTAACCGTAGTTGCTATAGGCAAAATCCTT
>DEJD01000014.1:669-3835 GCA_002353215.1 Prevotellaceae bacterium UBA2757 | reverse complement strand
CGGGCAGAAGTGTCATTACCGCCATTACGTATCTGAAGAGTTTTGTGTTTCAAATATGGCTTTCCAGGGAAGAACTGATAGTCAAAGCTGTTCAGCAGGTCGTATGCCTTCTTGGCCTTCAGCTTGAATGCATGAGGATTCCAAGCACGACTCCAGCCACCACAAGTAGCGAAATCGCACTCCTGACTTACCACACACTCACCTTCAGTTGTGATATACTCAAAGTTTACAGGACGGTCCCATTCCATATTCCAGTTGCAGGCATCAGTCTGTCCGTTACCCGGACGTCCGTTCGAACTCCTCGAGAATACGCCATAGGTAGAGCCCCATATATTACGATTGTCTGTAACAATAGAAATAATCGGGAATGGTTCGTTGCCGTTGTTTTCTATATAAGAACGCGTAACGACCGTACTTGGCAACATGCCTTCCTGGAAAAGACGGAAGCGGTAGCAAGTAGTGGCATCGACAGTAAAGATACCGGTTTCGGATATGCTGCCGTTCTTTAATGTCGGAGTAGTTCCGTCAGTCGTGTAACGGAGGGTCGTTCCTTCCGGTATAGTCACTTTAACGGTGAGAGGACTGTCAAACAGTTGTGCCGGAGTATCCACCTCAGGAGCCGCCAACTGATCAGTAGCATACTCGCCGTCGGCATTGCTCTCTCCCGGTGTAGGATTACCAGCTATACCCCACTGGTCACCGCCATCGGTAGTGCGTGCATAAGACATACGGCTTATAGGAGCAGGATAGTCTTGCTGAGCCAATATTGTCTCCCCGTCAGAAAGAATGATTGTACCACCCTTAGAGTTCAATTCATCATCAATCTGACGATAACTTGCCTTTGTCCATACCTCATGATGGTCGAAGTTGAGAATAGCATAACCATGAGCCGGTAGCACACCATAGTCGTCAACTAACTTATGTTTTTTAAGATTCGTAGCATCGTCCGTTACATATATACCGCCAAGCGACACGGTTGTGTTAGACGGGTTATAGAGTTCTACCCAAGGTCCGTAGTTGAACGAAGGATCAAGATATACATCCACATTATACACCATGATTTCGTTGATAAGGACGTTTTCGGAAGTGATATCATTAGCCACTACAAGGAATTCGCAAGTAGCAGACTTCTCCGAACCATCAGTAGTAGAAGCAGTAACAACAGCCTTACCTGTACCTACAGCCGTAACCAATCCGTTGGCATCTACCTTAACAACACTTTCATCAGAAGAAGTCCATTCCAACTTACGGAAACAAGCCACAGCAGGCAGGATGGAAGCCTTAAGCTGGAATGTTTGGCTGGTTACAAGTTGTTCAGAGGTATTCGACAGAGTGAGACTCGTAATGAGTTTTACCGAACAATAACACTCAAGTTTCCAGTTGTCGAGACAAGTCCAGTCTGAATTTATCCCTTGTTCTTTCTTGATTCCTACAGTCAGCAGACCATCGCTTGCCACACTGATATCCTCTACCATATTCTGGTAGAAGCCCTGATTGAACCACGCATCGGCAGCTACCATATCGTTTGGAACATAATAGTATGCATCCTCCTCCTGATTATAGAAAGAAGCAGTTGCTCCGCCATAGTTTGTCTTACTCAGCCCTGATGCAAGTGGCACGATAGGAGAAGAGTATGTATCGTTTGTTGACACAGCATAGAGTTTGGCATACTGAGAGCCAGAATAATCCCCACTGTTAAACAGATTATAGTCATTAGCAGAAGTACCCATGCGATAGAATGCATTGAGGCTCAGGCGGAATTTACCTGCAGGCAGTCCACTCAAGGGCTGATATGTGTCGTACAGAGTGTTATAATGTTCTGCATTTTCCCTCGGGTTCGCAGCACCAAAGGCAGTACCCTCCCAACCGGTTTTGAGGTCATTTCCGTCGAATCTCGGATTAATAATATAATCGTCGGTAACATCTACCCAGTCCCTATCAGAGGTAAGCACATTGTAAACTGTTATCTTCACGCTTGCAGAAATACCAGACATATCTGTAGTAGTAGCCGTAATCACAGTTTTACCTCCTTTCAAACCAGTCACTACTCCATCAGCATCTACTGTAGCTACATTCTCGTTAGACGATGTCCACTTCAGTGTCTTGTTTGTAGCATTCTCAGGAAGTATATTGGGAGTAAGAGCCAGTGCCTTTCCCTTTGCCACAGTCATTATCTTCTTATCGAACGACAAACTGGTAATACGAACCACTTCCTGTTCCTCATAATATTCCAGTTTCCAGTTGTCAAGACAAGTCCAATCTTCATGTATTACATCCTGCTTGTAAATACCAATCGTCAGCAAACCGTCTTCATCTACCTCACACTCAACTGTATTTTTGTAATAACCTGCTTCAAACCACGCATTTGCAGCAGCCATATTATTTGGTATAACTAATCCATCGCCAACGGAACTTGTTCCCCCACCCAGACTTTTCTTCAGCGCAGCACTTGAAGCACATGCTATAGGCACATCGTAGTAATTCGACGATGTTCGAGCATAGACAGTAGCAAGCTGAGAGTCTTTGTAATTACCACTTGAATAGAGAGAATAGTCATTGGCAGAACTACCCATACGATAGAATGCCTGAACACTGAGCCGATACTTACCAGGAGTAAGACCAGTCAGCTGCTGATATGTGTCGTAGGCTTTATAGTAATGCTCAGCATTATTCACTGCTCCATTACCACTCAGAGGTGTCCCCTCCCAATTTGCATAACTATTACCATCGAAACGAGGATTCTTAACAAAGGCATCAGTCACATCAACCCAGCGGGCTGCAGAAAGCGACAATACCTGTATAAACAAGAATACAAGCAGAGAAATTCCTCTGCAAGATTTACGCAATAAGGTTGGAGATTTTTTCATAGCAATTTGTTTCAAGAGAAAGATTAGTTATTTATGCCGCAAAGGTACAGATAAGATTATAAAAATCATAAGAAAAAAGGAAATTTATACAAAAAAAAGAATGCTCAGCGTTGCTGAGCATTCTTTATATTTAAACTGTAATCTGTTGATTAGAAGTTGTAGTAAACACCGAACTTAACAGCTGTGTTGTTTACGTTGAAACCGAAAGCAGACTTTGGTGCAACACCTGCAGTGTAAGCCTTCTCTGAGCCCCAAGCGAAACCAAGAGCAGCGATTTCAGCTACGAAGTCAACCTTCTC
>DEJD01000014.1:0-611 GCA_002353215.1 Prevotellaceae bacterium UBA2757 | reverse complement strand
TTGTTCCAGAAATTAACGTCGATACCACCATCTACGAAGAATGAAGCGATACCAGTCTTAGCGAATGTCCAACGAGCGTATGGAGCGATAGTGAATACACTTGCAGACTTAGCAGCCTTTCCAGAGAGTGGCATCTGGAATACCTGAGAATCGTCGAAAAGACCGTTCTGAGTTGTGAAACCGATACCGAGACCGATAGCCCACTTTTCATTGATGTTGTAACCAATTTCTGGAGCAATCTGGAACTTAGTAATGCTTTCAGTTGCACTGTTAAGCTTACCAGCATTGATACCAAGAGTACCTCCTAAATAAACCTGTGCGTTTGCACTGAGTGAAGCAACTGCTACGAGAGCAGCAAGAATAACCTTCTTCATAATCTAAATAATTTTAAGTTAATAATAAAAAATTCTTATTTTTAAACTTGAGGTATAAAACCCTTTCGTTTTATTTTTCGATGCAAAGTTAAGGTGTTTAGCAAACACCGACCAAATTTTTAACAAAAAAAAATCATTGTGCGCGCTCATTTTTTAGAATTTACGACTTAAAGACCACTCAATACTCCTTTTAATGTCTTTTTAAGGCTATTTTTTTATGATTTGTTGAATATAAAT
>DEJD01000022.1 GCA_002353215.1 Prevotellaceae bacterium UBA2757 | reverse complement strand
TTCGAGAATGCTCCCGATATGGATCATGCCGTTGAGTATGTAGATAAGCGCCTGGAACCGTTCAAGGAAACTTTCGTCAGGGAAGTGACTCGCGACGATATTCTCAGACTGATGGAAATCAAGATGGCCCGCATCCTGAAGTTCAACAAGGATAAGGCGGACGACCTGATTGCGAAGATGAAGGCGGACATAGAGGAGATTAACAAGGACTTGGCAAATCTCGTGGAGGTGACTGCCAACTGGTTCCGATACCTTAAGGATAAGTATGGAGCTGAGCATCCGAGACTGACCGAGATACGTAATTTCGACACCATCCAGGCTGCTACAGTTGCCGAGGCTAACCAGAAACTCTACATAAACCGTGCTGACGGATTTATCGGAACGAGTCTGAAGAAGGATGAATTCGTTTGTAACTGTTCCGATATAGATGATGTCATCATCTTCTATAAAGACGGTACATACAAGATAACGAAGGTGGCTGAGAAAATCTTCATAGGCGATACGGAGAAGTCGAAGAAGGAGAAGAGAAAGATAGAGGTTGTACACATTGCCGTGTTCAAGAAGAACGATGTAAGAACTATATATAACGTTTGTTACAAGGATGGTAAGAGCGGATATACATACATGAAGCGATTCAATATTCCGAGTCTTACGCGCGATAAGGAGTACGACCTTACGATGGGTACTCCGAAGTCGAAGATTACATGGTTCTCATCGAATGCCAACGGTGAGGCAGAGAGCATCCGTATCACCCTGAAACCGCAGGAGAAACTGAAGAAGCTGGTGTTTGAGAAGGACTTCAGCGAAATGGCTATCAAAGGACGTTCGAGCAAGGGTAATCTGGTGACCAAGCACGATATCTTCCGCATCCAGCTGAAAGCCCACGGAGGCAGTACGCTGGGCGGCAGAAAGGTATGGTGGGACGCCGATATACAACGTATCAACTACGACGAACACGGAGTGCTTCTGGGCGAATTCCACAACGAAGACAGCATTCTGGTTGTACTGCCAAACGGCGAGTTCTATCTGACTAACTTCGATGTGAACAACCACTACGAACCGAATGTGATGAGGATAGAGAAGTACAATGCGAAGAAGGTGTGGACAGCTGTGCTGTGGGATGCGGAAAACCAGAACCTGCCGTACATAAAACGCTTCTACATGGAGGCGACAAATAAGAAACAGAACTTTCTGGGTGAAAACCCGGACAGCAAACTCATATTGCTTACCGACACTTACTACCCAAGACTGCAGATAGACTTCGACGAAACAAACGGTCCGCGTCCTGCGGAGATTATCGATGCCGACGAGTTTATCGCTATCAAGGGATTCAAGGCTAAGGGAAAACGACTGACGGTGTTCCCGCTGCTGAAGGTGACTGAACTGGAACCAACTCGCGAACCTGAACCAGAGGCTCTGGAACCAGACGAGCCAGTCGAGGAACTGCCTGAAGTGGAAAATCCCGATGAAGGAAAGTCGGACGGCGACATAAGGGATGAAATCAACGGACAGCTCACTTTGTTTTAAACGAATAACCTTCTGCCTGCTCTTCGCGGCACTGGGAATTGTCATGCATGCGCAAACGGATAGTCTGCGTATGCATTCCACTTTATTCGGAGTGGGAGCTGCCAACGTGCTCGATTCGTACCTCTCGCCCTATTCCTACACTGGAATTAACGGAAGAATTCTCAGACAGACAGAACGACGGCTGAGAAGGGGTGGGGGACACATCTCGTACCTGACTCAGATGGATTTCAAGGCTTCATACACTAAGAATCCGGCACGAAACGTGAAGAGTTATTCGGGAGGTCTCCGTTATAGCAATGCATGGCTGTATAATTTCAGAGATGAAAAACCGCTGCGCTTCACAGCCGGTCTGCAGGCTTCCGGATTCCTCGGATGTGTGTATAACGACAGAAACAGCAATAATCCGGCACAGGCAAAACTCGATGTGATGGTTGACCTCGCAGGCGGTATGCAGTTTAACTTCAGAGGTGCTGCAGGACGTACGTGGAAGGCCCGGTATTTCCTCTCCGTGCCGTTTATCGGACTCGCCTTCTCACCCCGTTATGGACAGTCATACTACGAGATGTTCGAACTGGGGAGCTACGACCGCAACTGTGTGTTTGCCAACTTCGTCAATATGCCGTCGATGCGTCACCTGCTGACCCTCGACATCCCTGTAGGACATAACATACTGAGGATCGGTTACTCGGCAGAACTGATGCAGGCTAAGTTTAACGGAATTAAAAACCACTACTACACCCACGACTTCATGATCGGGTTCACGAAATATTTTGTCAGAAAACGATGAGACGCTCACTACATATAATATTACACGTGTGGTTCACTGTGATGTGTGCTGCTTGTCTCGTGGGTTGTGTCAAGGGTGAGGACTCTGCCAATACAAAGGTGAATAACCTGGAGGCTTTGTGGAAACTCATCGACGAACGATATTGTTTCTTTGAGTATAAGGAAAAGGAACTGGGACTCAACTGGGATGCTGTTCATGCAAAGTATATGGCGCAGATGAAGTCGGGAATGACTAACCAACAACTCTTCGAGGTAATGGCTAATATGCTTTCGGAACTGAAGGACGGACACGTGAACCTGATAGCTGCTTTCGACTATGCACGCAACTGGAGTTACTTCGAGGACTATCCTGTCAACTATAACGACTCTATCGTGAAGGCTACATACCTTGGAACGGACTATAAGATTGCTGCAGGACTGGATTATAAGATTCTTGACGATAACATCGGATATATCCGTGTACCTTCGTTTTCCGTCGGTATAGGTCATGGGAATGTGTCTGTGGCTCTGTATGAGATGGCACTCTGTACAGGACTTATCATCGATGTGCGGAGTAACGGAGGAGGGGAGATGGACAATGCCAAGACTTTGGCATCGCACTTCATAAACGAACGCACACTGGTGGGTTACACCTCGCATAAGACAGGTAAGGGACACTATGACTTTTCAGAACCTAAAGCTGAGTATATGAATCCATCAAGCGACGGAGTGAGATGGCAGAAGAAATGTGTGGTGCTTACCAACAGACAGTGTTATAGTGCTACGAACGACTTCGTGAAACTCATGAAGACCTCACCTCTCGTAACCGTGATGGGCGACCAGACAGGAGGCGGGTCGGGTATGCCTTATACCAGCGAATTGCCTAACGGATGGGCTGTGAGGTATAGTGCCGTAATCTTTTACGACAGAAATATGCAACACACGGAATTCGGTATAAAACCTGACATAGCCCTCACAATGTCGGGTAAGGATACAGGACAGAAGAAAGATACATATATAGAATATGCCAGGGAATGGCTCAAAAATAACAAATGACAATGGAATGGATTGAAACCGTAATTGAACAGATAAACGATCCGCAAGTGAATGTTGTGGGATCGCTGTTTAAACTGACACTGAGTTTTATGCTTGGTGGTGTAGTGGGATTGGAACGCCGTCATAAGGGACAGACAGCAGGTATGCGTACCTTTGCCCTCATCACTATGGGTGCTGCCCTCGCCATGATTGTGTCGATATATATTCCTCAGGTGCATTTCGGACTGAAAAACGGCGACCCGGAACGTATTGCTGCTCAGGTAATCTCGGGTATCGGTTTTCTTGGTGCCGGTGCCATCATACAAATGAAAGGTTCGGTAAGAGGACTCACTACTGCTGCCGGCATGTGGGTGTCTGCCTGTATCGGACTCTCTGTCGGAGCTGGAATGTATCTGATTTCCGTCATTGCTTGTTTCCTTATCCTCTTCGTACTTCTCTTCCTTGAGTTCCTCGAGAAGAAACTGCTTCGTAGCAGCGAACAGAAGATTGTACGCCTGAAGGTTGACTATGTAGTCACTGATGCATCAGAGTATCGCGAGTGTTTCAAGAAGTACGGTATTCACCTCTCCGATGAGTTCCTCCGTTATGATTACACACAAGGTGTCACTACCATCAATTTTATGATTCGAAGTAAGAGCGACACCGATTTCATCGGACTTTTCGATGAACTCCACGGAAAAGGCAAAGTGCTCTCGCTTACCCTCAC